>NZ_JBEZGJ010000045.1:0-41704 GCF_040649965.1 Micromonospora sp. NPDC048843 | reverse complement strand
ATCGGACCCAACATGACCCAGCGTGAGACCGACGAGGCGAAGAAGCCGCACAACGACTTCCTGCGGGCGTACGTGACTCGACTCCCGGGATGCTTACGACCGGGACTTGTCCTGCTTCCAGCTCAGCGGACCCGGCAGGTCGACCCGGTGCGCACGGGCCTTGGAGTTCCAGGACCAGCGACCGATCTTGATGCTCCACGAGGAGAAGCCGTTCTCGGTGAAGTTCAGGATGATCGGACCGTACTTCTTGCGCTTGCGAAACATGAGGCCCATCGGAGGTCTCCCCTCGTCACCGTTCCCTGCCGTGTCGAGATCGAACATGCCCGAACCGACAACTTTTGAAACCCTCTCGCTGTCCGCCCTGGACGGTGGCCCACCAGGCGCGGCAATCTCTATTCAACAGATAGGTGTTGCGGCACGGTAAACGCTGGTCGGGGCGCTCCGTAACATCGGCAGCGATAGAAGTCTCATCTTCTGGAAGGTCGTTGACCGCTCGTTCCGATCCCGGGCAGCATGGGGTCATGTCGCAGCGGGATGAGCTTCTCCTCACCGCTCGTGTGCACGTCGACCTGGTCCGGCACGCGAGCGCGCTCTGTTGAGCTGACCGGTCCATCCGGCTCGGCTCCAGCGCCGCACTCCCAGCGCCCGCCCGCTCAACGCGGAGCAGCGTGCCCGCACGCCCTCACCCGGGCGTCCCCGCTCCCATCGTGGACAGATCAGGAGACTCCTCATGTCCCCACCCCGTCGTGCCGTTCTACGTACCCTCACCGCCGTTACCGCGCTGGTCGTGCTCACCGCCACCACCGGCTGCGGCGGTGACGCGGCAGCCGACGGCGCCCAAGCCAGCGAGCTGCGCTACCAGGGCTCGGTCGGTCAGGTCACCCTCCCCGAACTCGCCGCCGACCTCGGCTACCTCGACGACGTCAAGCTCAAGTGGATCGGCAACGTCACAGGTGGTCCGCAGGACATCCAGGCCACCGCCACCGGGCAGAGCGACTTCGGCGGCGCGTTCAACGGCGCCATCGTCAAGCTCGCCACCGCCAACGCCCCGATCACCGCGGTGGTCAGCTACTACGGCTCGGACGCGCAAACCTTCCAGGGCTACTACGTGCTCGACGACAGCCCGATCCGCAGTCCTCGCGACCTGATCGGCAAGAAGGTAGGCATGAACACCCTCGGCGCGCACGCCGAGGCCGTGCTCAAGACCTGGCTCGCCCGCGGCGGTCTCACCCCCGCCGAGATCAAGCAGGTCGAGCTGGTCGCCCTGCCACCGGTCAACACCGAGCAGTCGCTGCGGCAGCGGCAGATCGACGTCGCGGTGCTCGGTGGTGTGATCCGCGACAAGGCGGTCGCCAGCGGAGGCACCCGCACCATCTTCACCGACTACGAGCTGCTCGGCGCCTTCAGCGGCGGCACCTACGTCTTCCGCGACGACTTCATCAAGCGCAACCCGGAGACGGTCAAGGCGTTCGTCACCGGGGTCGGCAAGGCCATCGAGTGGGCCCGCACCCAACCTCGGGAGACGGTGGTCGCCCGGATGCGGGACATCATCGGCAAGCGCGGCCGCAACGAGGACCCTTCGCTGGTCGCCTACTGGAAGAGCAGTGGGGTCGCTGGCCGTGGCGGAGTGATCGGCGAGCAGGAGTTCGGCACCTGGATCGACTGGCTCGCCGCCGAGGGCGAGCTCAAGGGCGACCGTCCGAAGCCCGGCGACATCTACACCAACCGGTTCAACCCCTTCGTGGACGGGGGGAACGCGTGAGCACCGACAAGATCCTCTTTGATCGGGTGAGCAAGACCTTCCCGGTCCGCGCCAGCCGGCGTCGCGGCGCCGGCGCGGTCACCGCGCTGGACGCTGTCACCCTTGGGGTACGCCCCGGCGAGTTCATTGTCGTCGTCGGCCCCAGCGGCTGCGGCAAGTCCACACTGCTCGACCTGCTCGGCGGGCTCACCGAGCCGACAGCGGGGCGGGTGCTCGTCGACGGTCGGCGGGTCACCGGTCCCGGCCTGGACCGGGGCATCGTCTTCCAGCAGTACGCGCTGCTGCCCTGGCGCACCGCCGCCGGCAACGTGGCGTTCGGCCTGGAGGCCAAGGGGGTACCCCGCGCCGATCGTGCGGCCCTGATCGAGCACCACCTCGACCTGGTGGGCCTGCGCGGGTTCGCCGACCGCTACCCGCACGAACTGTCCGGCGGGATGAAGCAGCGGGTGGCCATCGCCCGCAGCCTCGCGTACGACCCGGACGTGCTGCTGATGGACGAGCCGTTCGCCGCCCTGGACGCGCAGACCCGCGACTCGTTGCAGGACGAGTTGGTGCGGATCTGGGCCCGAACCGGCAAGACCATCGTGTTCATCACCCACGGCATCGACGAGGCCGTCTACCTGGGTCAGCGGGTGGCGGTGCTGACGTCCCGGCCCGGGCGGCTCAAACAGGTCATCGACATCGACCTCGGCGACCGGGACGCGGTCGAGGACGTCCGCTCCACCGACGCGTTCCGCCACCACCGCCACCAGATCTGGACCCTGCTGCGGGACGAGGTGCGGGCCGCCCAGGCGGCCGAGGGCACCGGCGTCCGCCATACCGAGGAGGCCCGCGTTGGTTGACATCGCCGAACGTCCCACCCGACTCGTCGGTCCACCCACCGCGCCCCGCGCTGCGACCGACGGTGCCGTTCCCGGTCGCGCCGGTCGACTGCTCGGCGTCGGCGCGAAGGTGCTGCACCGCACCGTCGCGATCGCCGCGCTGGCCGCGATCTGGGAGGGCGCACCCCGGTTCGGGCTGGTCGACCGGGTCTTCCTGCCCCCGCTGTCGGAGGTGCTGGTGGCCTGGTGGGAGTTGCTGCGCAGCGGGCAGCTCGCCGAGCACGTGGGCGCGAGCCTCACCCGGTCGTTGGCCGGGCTGGGCCTGGCGGTGCTCACCGCCATCCCGCTCGGGCTGCTGATCGGCTGGTACCGGCCGCTCGCCGAGCTGCTCAGCCCGCTGCTGGAGGTGTTCCGCAACACCGCCGCGCTGGCCCTGCTGCCGGTGTTCGTGCTCATCCTCGGCCTGGGGGAGACCTCCAAGATCGCCCTGGTGCTGTACGCGTGCTCCTGGCCGATCCTGCTGAACACCATCGCCGGGGTGAAGGGCGTCGATCCGCTGCTGATCCGGTCGGCCCGCTCGATGGGGCTCAACCACCTGCGGCTGTTCCAGAAGGTGATCCTGCCGGCCGCGGTGCCGACCATCTTCACCGGCGTCCGGCTGGCCGGGGCGTACTCGATCCTGGTGCTGGTCGCGGCCGAAATGGTCGGTGCGAAGGCCGGGCTCGGCTACCTCATCAACTACGCGCAGTACAACTTCGCGATCGCCGACATGTACTCCGGGATCATCACGATCTCCGCCATCGGCCTGGTCGTCAACCAGCTCCTCGTCGCCCTCGAACGTCGCTTCTCCACCTGGCGCGTCGACGTCTCTGCCGGATAGGACGGACTCCAATGACCCGAACCCTGCACCTCAACGCGTTCCTGATGGGCGTCGGCCACCACGAGGCCGCCTGGCGACACCCCCGCACCGACCCGCGTCGGGTCACCGACGTGCGGCACTTCCAGGAGCTGGCCCGGATCGCCGAACGCGGCACCCTCGACTCGCTCTTCCTCGCCGACGGTCTCTCGGTCGGGCCGAACCCCCGACACAACATCCAGGCCGTCTTCGAACCGCTGACCCTGCTCGCGTCGCTCGCCGCGGTGACCGAACACATCGGTCTCATCGCGACGGTCTCCACCACCTACAACGAGCCGTTCCACGTCGCCCGCAAGTTCGCCTCGCTGGACCACCTCAGCGGCGGCCGGGCCGGCTGGAACATCGTCACCTCCGCCCAGGAACGGGAGGCGGTCAACTTCAATCGGGACAGCCACCCCGAACACGCCGACCGTTACCGGCGGGCGGCCGAGTTCGTCGACGTCGCGGTCAAGCTCTGGGACAGCTGGGAGGACGACGCGCTGGTCTTCGACACGACGGCCGGGGTGTTCGCCGACACCGACCGGGTGCACGAGGTGGCGCACCGGGGGCCGGAGTTCCAGATCCGTGGCCCGCTGAACATCCCCCGGGGGCCGCAGGGCCGACCGCTGCTGGTGCAGGCCGGCTCGTCGCCGGACGGGATCGCCTTCGCCGCCCGCTACGCCGAGGCGGTCTTCACCGCGCAGCAGACCCTCGCCGACGGGCAGAGCTTCTACGCCGAGCTGCGCCGGCAGGTCACCGCCGCCGGCCGGGACCCGGACCTGGTGAAGGTCCTGCCCGGTATCGCGCCGGTGATCGGCGGCACCGAGGCCGAGGCGCAGGCGCTCGCCGCCGAGCTGGAGGAGCTGATCGTCCCCGACTACGCACTGGCCCAGCTCTCCGGGATGCTCGGCATCGACCTGACCGGCCTGCCGCTGGACGGGCCGCTGCCGGAGCTGCCGGCCGCCGGCACCGTGCAGGCCCACCAGAGCCGCTACCAGCTCGTCACCGAGCTGGCCCGCCGGGAGCAGCTCACCATCCGCCAGCTCATCGGTCGACTCGGAGGTGGCCGGGGTCACCGGGTCGTCGCCGGTACGCCGGAGCAGATCGCCGACCAGATCGAGCTGTGGTTCGCCCAGGGCGCCGCCGACGGGTTCAACATCATGCCGCCGCACCTGCCCGGCGGGCTCGCCGACTTCGTCGACCACGTGGTGCCGGTGCTGCGCTCCCGTGGGCTGTTCCGCACCGAGTACACCGGTCGGACGCTGCGCGAGCACTACGGCCTGCCCCGACCGGCCAGCGCGTACGCCGCGTCCGCCCTGGTGCCGGCATGACCACCGTGGAGCGCCTCTCGGCGGACATCACCGAGCTGCGACCGGTGAACCCGGACCTGTTCCGCGCTCTGCTGCGGCGGCAGGCCAGCAGCGTCACAGTGGTCACCGCTGTCGCCCGCGCCACCGACCCGGCCTGCCTGGGTGGGATCGGCGCGCCCCTCCGGGCGGGCTTCACCGCTACCTCGTTCACGTCGGTGTCGCTGGACCCTCCACTGGTCTCGTTCTGCCTCGGGGTGGCGTCGTCGAGTTGGCCGGTGCTCGCCCGCGCCGAGCACGTCGCCGTGCACCTGCTGGAAGCCGGGCAGCGGGAGGCCGCCACTGTCTTCGCGACCAGCGGCATCGACCGGTTCGCCGCGTACCCGGACTGGACGTCCGGACCGTTCGGGGTGCCGCTGCTCGACGGGGTGCTGGCCCGGTTGCTCTGCCGGGTGGTGCACCGGGTGCCGGCCGGCGACCACACGCTGGTGATCGCCGAGCCGCTGGCGCTCGGCGACGGCGGCGACGGCGCGCCGCTGGTCCACCACCGCGGTGGCTACACCACCGCCGTCTCCCCGTGACCGCAGTCACCACGGCCGATCTGCTCGCGTTGGACCGGGCCGCCCAGGACCTGCTGTTCCGGGCGGCCCGCACGGCCAACTCGTTCACCGACGAGCCGGTCAGCGACGCCCAGGTCGCGGCGATCCACGACCTGATCCGCTACGGGCCGACGGCGTACAACGGTCAGCCGCTGCGGGTGCTGCTGCTCCGTTCGGCGGCGGCTCGGGCGCGGCTGCTGCCGTACGTCTCGTCGAGCAACAGGGCGAAGACGGCCAGCGCGCCACTGGTGGCGGTGCTCGCCGCCGACGTGGACTTCCACGAGCGGCTGCCCGAGCTGTACCCGCACCGGCCGCAGGCCCGCGACTGGCTGAGCGACAGTCCGTCCCGCGCCGAGCAGGCCCGCTTCAGCGCGACCCTCCAGATCGGTTACCTGCTGGTGGGCGTACGGGCCGCCGGGCTGGCCGCCGGCCCGATGGCCGGGTTCGACGCGGCGGGCGTGACCCGCGAGTTCTTCCCCGGCGGCCGGCACGAGGCGCTGCTGCTGCTCAACGTGGGCCACCCCGGCCCGGACGCCTGGGAGCGGCGGCTGCCCAGGCTCAGCACCGAGGAGGTGGTGTGGACGCTGTGAGCGGACCCGAGGTCAGCGCGGCTCCCACGCGTCGGGCAGCGCGGTGAGCTTGCGGACGTGCGCGGGCAGTCGACCGCTGACGATCTCGGCGAGGCTCACCTCGTCGACGACCCGCCGAACGGCGGCACGCACGGCCACCCACAGGCCGGGCAGGTTCTCCGCCGAGCCCTCATACCGGGTCTCCTCGGGGCGCAGCCCGCGGACTCCGGCCAGCGGGCCTTCGACGGCGCGCAGCACCGCGCCGACTGTCACCTCACGTGGTGGGCGCGCGAGGGTGTAGCCGCCCTCGGCGCCGCGCTGGGCGCGGACGATGCCAGCCCGGCGCAGATCCGCCAGGACCGCCTCCAGGAACTTGCGGGGCATGTCCTGCTCCGCGGCGATGGCCTGGGTGGACAGCAGCGAGGGGTACGCGGTGGCGAGGCTCAACGCCGCCCGTACCGCGTAGTCGCCGCGCGCGGAGATCTGCACAGTGCCATCATGCCCGCCCGGTGCCGCCCGGCCCTCCGGCGGGCGACCCGGGTCTCGTGGAGTGCCCGCCGTTTGCGGGTTCGCCCGGGGTGGCGGGGCGGAACCAGCCGCCGTTGACGCCCGTCGACTCCGCCGGCGGTCGAGGTCGGACCACCCGGCCGGCCACCTGTTGATCCCGGGCGGCCCGGAACGCGCCGGGGCTGACGCCGACCTCGCGGGTGAAGAAGCGGCCGAAGTTGGTGGGTTCGGAGAAGCCGAGCCGCCGGCCGATCTGGGCGATTGGCTGATCCGTCGCGGCCAGTAACCGGCCGGCCTGCAACGCGACCCGCTCGTCGATGACCTGTTTGGCGCTGCGACCGGTGACGGCCAGGCAGGCCCGGGTCAGGGTCCGCACCGAGCAGCCGAGCTCGGCCGCATAGTCCTCCACCCGCCGGGTGTGCGGGTAGCCGTGCTCCACCTCGCGGCGGAACCGGTGAAACGTCTCGTCCTCGGGTCGGGCCGGCGACCGGTCGTCGTGGGCCACTGCCAGCCGCAGCAGCAGCACTGCCAGTTGATGCCGGAGCAGCGCGCGGGCGGTGGGGCCGTCGGGGTGCCGCCGACAGTCCACCGCCAACTGGCTCACCTCGCTGATCACCGCGTCCTCGTCCTCGCCGGCCAACTGCCGCCAGGTCGCTGTCGTGGTCAGGTCGACGTCGAAGCCGTGCAGCGCCTCGGCGTCCCAGGCGACCACTGTGGCGTCGAACTGGGGGCCGGCGCAGCGCAGCACCTGGCCGGGGTGGACCCGTAGCAGCGTGCCGGGCCGGCACGGCAGCAGGTGAAAGTCGAGTTCCGCGTCGCCGTGCCCACGCGTGGTGAGAATCAACAGCTCCCGCTCGACGATCACCGGCCGACGCCAGCCCGGGGCACCGGCAAGATCGGCCAGCGCGAACGTGGCTATCTCGTCGGTCACGGGAGACGCCGTTCCGATCGATGGCGCGGGGGAGGAATCGGTGGAGACCATCGCCTGCGACGGTAGCCCGAACCGCAGGTCACCGCATCCCGATCGACGTTCGCAGCGGGAATCCGCGGCAGGCTGCGGGCTTGTCCCGGTCCCGGCGGCCGGGCTACGTTACCCGGCGGTATCGCCGTCGGTCCGCGGTCCACCCGGTTTCCGCCGGTCACCCGACCGGCCGGCGGCACCCGCCGACTCGCGATGGGATGGGTATGACGCAGCTGTTTTCGGTCGAAGGCAAGACGGTTCTGGTCACCGGCGGCTCGCGAGGGATTGGGCTGATGATCGCCCAGGGCTTCGTCCGGGCCGGTGCACACGTGATCATCTCGTCGCGCAAGGCGGACGTCTGCGAGGCGGTCGCCACCACCTTGTCCGCCGAGGGCCGCTGCGAGGCAATCCCCGCCGATCTGAGCGACAACGCCGGCGCCGAGGCGTTGGCCGCCGCCGTACGCGAGCGCTTCGGTCGCCTCGACGTGCTGGTCAACAACGCCGGCGCGACCTGGGGCGCACCGCTGGAGGACTACCCCGAGGCCGCGTTCGACAAGCTCTGGGCGGTCAACGTCAAGGCCGTCTTCCGGCTCACCACGGCGCTGCTGCCGGCGCTACGCGCCGCCGCCAGCGCCGACGACCCGGCCCGCGTGATCAACATCGGGTCGATCGACGGCATCCGGGTGCCGATGATGGAGGTGTACGCGTACTCAGCCACCAAGGCGGCCGTGCACATGATCACCCGCAGCCTCGCCCACCAACTCGCCGGTGAGCAGATCACCGTCAACGCGATCGCGCCCGGCCCGTTCGAGAGCAAGATGATGGCGTTCGCGCTCGACGACCCGGCGAGCCGGGCCGCCATCGAGCAGCAGGTGCCGCTGGGCCGCATCGGCCGCCCCGAGGACATGGCCGGAACCGCCATCTACCTCTCGTCGCGCGCCGGCGCATACCTCACCGGGGCGGTCATTCCCGTCGACGGCGGCATCACCACACACGGCTGAGCACCGGCCGACCCGGGGAAGCGCTGTGCGCGTACTTCCTGGGTGTGTGCCGGGGCCGCGCGGACTCGGCAGATCCGCGCGGCCCCGGTATGGCCGGTGTTGCAGGTTCGGGCGGTCAGCGACCGGCGAGCAGCCGGTTCACCGCCGTGTCGACGTCCAGGTGCTCGGCCTCACGGCCGCGCGGGACGACGACGTAGGTCCGTCGAAGGAAACGCACCAGGACGCTGCGCGGCACCTCGAAGAGGGCGTTGCCGTCCGGTGACGAGAGGGCCAGCGCGACGAAGTCGCCGCGCGGTGTGGCCCAGGGCCAGACCCGCACATCCCCGATGCCGGCCGGCTCGTCCAGGCCGGTGACCAGAAGTTCGCGAGCGAACGACCAACTCACCGCCTCGCCCCCTGCCGATTCGGCATGGAACAGGACATGGACCGCATACGGGTCAGCAGGGTCGTAACGCAGGCTGGCACGCACCGGCAAGGCGGTGGCGTCAGGTGCGACGAGCCTTAGCGACGTCTCGACCTCTACGGTCGTCGGTCGGATGACACTCATGGACGTTCTCCCCCCGGCACCGCTGCGGAACGCGCGTGTCCCGCTTTTCCCATACTCAGGTGCTACTCCTGGCTACGCTCCGCCATACGCTGACTTCACCCAGTGGTGGGAAGGGGGACGGAAAGGCCGCGTGAATGTGAGAATTCATGTAGGATTTCCGGTTCTGCCCAGTGCGTGATCCCGCCCGGTATCGGGTGGCTCAGTCGTCGACTTACTCCGGTAACGTCCAGTCGGCCGTTGCAGTGACGGGCCCGAGCGACACTGGGGGGTGAAATGGTGACGAAGCAATCCTCAGTGGATCCGGCGGCGGCGCCCGGCCCGCCGAAAGTCGCGGTCCGAGCAGCCGAAAAGCGGGGGTACGGAGTGCCGATGGAGCAGCCCGAACGGGCCGGTCGGCCGGCGTCCGACGCCGGTCGTCCCGGCGGTGATGGCACCGATGGTGGCGGCGGCAGCGGTGCTGGTCGCGGTGGCGACACCGACGCTGGCCGTGGTGGCGGAATCGCCGTGCAGGAGCGACCGCGTCGGCCCCGCTGGCGTGAGCGGATCTCGCTGACCCTCGACCTCATCCGCGCCAACCCCACCGGCCGGATCGCACTCAAGATCTTCATCGCGATCGCCGGGGCGCTCGTGGTGACCATCGGCATCGCTCTCATCCCGCTCCCCGGGCCGGGCTGGCTGCTGGTGATCGCCGGCCTGGGCATCTGGGCCGTCGAATACCACTGGGCGCGCCGGCTGCTCGGCTTCACCCGCCGCCACGTCCACGGATGGACACGCTGGGTGACGAGACAGTCGCTGCTGGTGCGAATCGTGCTCGGGTCCGTCGGCCTGGTCTTCGTGGCCACGGTGGTCTGGCTGTCCCTCAAGTACAGCCTCGGCATCGACGTGATCGCCGAGGCGATGCACTACATCGCGACCCACTGACCCCGGATTTCCGGTCCCGTTCCACGATCGGGTAGAGTCAGTGGCGCTGAGGGCGATTAGCTCAGTGGGAGAGCGCTTCGTTCACACCGAAGAGGTCGCTGGTTCGATACCAGCATCGCCCACTCTCAGTTCGTGCAGGTCAGAGGCCGCTTCCCGAGTTCGGGAGGTGGCCCTTCTGCTGTCGGTGCGGCGGGCGTCGTGGACGGTGATCGGCCTGACGTCCGTAGTGGGTGGTGAAACAGGTCCGGTCTCGTGCCATGCCTTCCGGCCCCCCTGCTTCAGCCTCATCGATGGCGTAGTAGGCCAGGTAGGCGGCCACCCTGCCATCGGCCACCTCGCCGTTCGGGACGTTGATCCGTCGGCCACGGGCCTGCCCGGGGGACACGCGCGGCATCCCCTCTGCGGCCTCATCGCGGCGCGCGGCGCCAACCCTCGCATGACTGTCCAGCTAGCAGGCGTTGGCCCATAATCCGGGGATGGAGATCATCCCTGGGATCGGCGTTGACGCGGTGAGGATCGATGACCCACGCGGGGTGGTTGAGCAGAGGCTCGGGCCTCCAAGCCGCCCCGGGACACACGGCAGGGCCGTCTATAACTCGGTCGACCCGATGCTCATCGTCACGTACGACCAAGATGACGTCGTTGAACTCGTCGAAGTCGGCTATGGCGTACACGACCAGGTCTTCTTCGACGGCGTGCAGCTGACCTATCGGTTCATGGACGAGGTGATGGCCGACCTCGCCGCCAAAGGGCACCTCGGCACTCCGTCCGACATTGGGTTTGACCTGCAAGCTGGATTCGCGATCTTCTCCATGGCATCGCTGTCCGCGCGCGAGTTGGACCCGCGTGCGCCCGAGAACGATCCGCGTCGCATCGTTGAGGGCGTGGGCATCGCGCCCTACTCCTACTTCACTGATGACCAGCCGCCCTCGGACGGCACCGCCCAGGAACTCGAAGCCTGGTTGCGGCAGCGAGGGGTGCTGTCGGCAGCATCGTGACCGTCTCAACACCGACCCGGTGTCGTCTACTTCACCGTCTGCATCGGCTGTCCGGTCAGGACGCCGTAGCCGACAGTAGCCAAGATCATGACGCCGGCCACTGCGATAGCCACGCCGATCAGCCGGTCCAGCAGGATGAAGCGCGCTAGACGCTCCTCGTGCGGGACGTTTGGTAGCCAGCGCCACGGCGGAACTCGCCGTAGCAGGCTCGCGGCGGACATCGACCGTCGCATGTGCCACTCGGTGACGCCACGAAAGTTGCTGGCCAGGGCGACACCTACCAGGCTCACAGACGGGCCTATGACGATTGCCGCCACGATTCGCCACGTCTCCATCTGACCCCTCCGGTGTGGTTAACGGATCTTAGTTGGTCACCGCAGCAGTTGGGTGACCAAGTGAGTGACGAAGGGCCCGGGAACATTTATGTCGGCGTGGGAGGCGGCGCGTGGCGTGTGAGGGGTAATGAGGCGACAGGCAGGCCGGTAGCGTTGGGGGAACAGCGACCTGGTGCCGACGGCGCGTCCCTCGCTACGAGGCCGCGAGTCTCGCGGAGGCGGCACCGCCCGTGGTGCGGCTCATGCGCGGCGAGTGGGGGCGTCAGCACCCGCAGCGCCCAGCGCGAGAGACCCTCAAACGCGGGGGCAGGCCATCTTGGGGCCATCACGATGCAGACGCGAAGGCCGCCGATGTCAACGCCCATGTTGAGCGGACATAGGACGACGCCGGCGGGATTACTCGGCAACCACGGACTGTGTCGACGCCGTCGGGGCCTTAGGGACTTGTGTTCTCACCCAGCACCAATGCCGGTCAGATACGCCGACGCGAGTGAGCTAAGACGGGTAGACAAGGCAAAGGACGTGGCACAGCGAGCAGGATCCCTACTTCCGGGCGCTCCACGAGACGACCGACTCCCTCATTGGCCGGACGACGCGGGATGCTCTCGTCCCAGTAGCACTGCTTCGACGGCTGCCTCTATCTGACTGGGCGGCCCGCTACGAGAGGCGCGATCCTGCTCCGCTCTAAGGCCCCTCCCGCCCGGTAAACTGGCGTCGTTTGCATTCCAGGCAGCCGGTGCCGCGACGGCACCGGGGACATGGCCGCGGCAGCAGATCTGAACCACGGCGAGCCCTCCGCCTTTTCCTACCCCGAGGAGCTACTCGAGGACTCCGCGGCCAGCGCGTGCTGGCCGACGCGGACTTGCGGGTGCGGGGCCAGCCCGCGGCTCACCGTCGGTACGGGTCGATGATTTCCTTTGGGCGCAGCGCGGGGGCGGCGAGGTCGCGCAGTGTCGGCGAGGTGAGGTAGAACCTGCCGCGGGTCTCGCCGTGCTGGTTAAGCATGTCCGCCCGGACGAGGGCGCGCAGGTCGCGGGTTGCTTGGTCGTCGGTGAGGTTCTCGTCGCGTTGATAGAGGGTGCGGCGTACTCGGCCGCCGGTGGCGGCGAGGTGCAGGGCGCTGACCACCCGCTCGGGTAGCCCAGCATGCCGGACCCAGGTGTCGAGCAGTTCCCAGAGCTGCGCGGCCTGGTTGAGGCGTTGCCGGACCAGTTGGGCTTGTTGGTGGTGGGCGCTGAGGCAGAACCGGATCCATTTGCTGGTGTCGTTGTCGGGTTGCCAGGTTGGTCCGCCGACCTCGCCGAGGGCGTCGTAGTAGGCGTAGGTGTTTCGGCCGACGCCGAGCCACTCCTCGATGGAGGAGAACTCTGGGGCGAGGACGCCGTCGCGGGCGAGTACGAGGGTGTGGAGGCAGCGTGACATTCGGCCGTTTCCGTCCCGCCAGGGGTGGATTTTGACGAGGTTCAGGTGGGCCATGGAGGCTCGGACGAGCAGCGGGGTCTCCGGTTCGTCGTCGGCCAGCCAGTCGATCAGTTCGGAGGTCAAAGGCGGGACGTCGTCGGCGTCTGGCCCGGTGTAGACGCGTCGGCCGGTGTGCGTCTCGTCGATGTGGATGTCTCCTGGACGGTAGCGGCCCGGCCATTTACTGAGGTCATGGCGGAGCATCATGAAGTGCAGTGCGTTGAGCAGCATGTGCTGCCAAGTGAACTCGCGTGAGCGGGCGAGTTGTTGCACGTAGGTCAGGGCGTCGCGGTAGCCGGTGATGACTTCCCAGGTCTGCGGGTTCGTCTCTACCGGTTCGTCGCCGGCGACGGCGGCGGCGGCGTCGTCCAGGGACACCTGGTAGCCCTCGATTGAATTCGAGCCCTGGATGGCGTGGGCGATCAGGGTGCGTCGGAGTTGTCCGGTCCAGCGGTGTGGCTCGGCGATCTGATACCGCAGGTTGTCCCGCATCGTGTCGAGTTCGCCGAGTACGCGCTTGTCGTCATCGTTCAGCGCGGGAGTCCGATACAACATCCGCTAATCCTACAATGCTCACCGTCAAATCCTGGAATGTTATCGGCACTGGCTTGCAGGTATCGGCCAGGCAGACGGGCGTTCGGGGTGCCCTTGGGTGACGATAAGCCCCGGTCCGCCGGCCCACGTCAGGTGTCGTCCTGGAAGAGGTGATGCAGGTAGCGCTGCGGGTTGGCCAGGAATGATCGGGTTAGCAGCACAGGCTGGGCGTCGTCGTAGTCGACGTGGTTGATGGTGCCGTCCGGTTCGATCTGCAGGATCCGGGCGTGTGGGGCGGCCAGCAGGATGGGGGAGTGGGTGGCGATGATGAACTGTGCACCGGCCTGTGTGAGGTCGTGGATGCGGGTGAGCAGCGCCAGGCACCCGTGTACCGACAGGGCGGCTTCGGGTTCGTCGAGTAGGTACAGGCCTCGGGGCTTGAACCGGTAGACGGTCAGGTCGAGGAACGACTCTCCGTGGGATCGTTCGTGCAGGCTGGTGCCACCGTAGCCATCGGCGACACCGAGGCGGTCGATCTCGGTGGCCACGTTGTAGAACGACTCGGCCCGCAGGAAGAACCCGCTGCGTGGCTTCCTGGTGCCGCGTACCAGTCGAAGGTGTTCACCCAGAGACGATTCGGTGGCGCGGGTGCTGAATCGGAAGTTGGTAGATCCGCCCTCGGGGTTGAAGCCGGCCGCTACGGCGATCGCCTCGATCAGGGTCGACTTGCCAGTGCCGTTGTCTCCAGCCAAGAACGTCACGGCGGGATCCAGCGTCAACTGGCCGGCTGCCCGTCGGCCGGCGACGACGGGCAGCGTGAACGGATAGGCGGACCGGTCCGTGTCGTCATCGGTGAGCTCCACCCAGCGCAGGAACCCACCGCTGTCTCGACGCGAGTGAGACGCCTCGTCCCCGGTTGCCATCAGGTAACCCCTTCGCGCCGCCGCCCTACCTACCATCCCCACCGTGTTTGCCCAGGACGGAACATGTCCGACGGTACGCCTGCTTGCGCGGCTGCCGCTGTCACCGCCCAATGGGACAGGTTCTCGCAATCGCCGAGGGCGGCTGACAGGGGCTCGTCCGGCTGATCGTGCTCCGCGCCGACGCGCAACCGCCTGACGGAGTCAGCGCAGACCGTGCTGCGCCGCGACGCTCTCAGCCACCTTTCGGTGGGTGCCGGCCAGTCCCTGGGTGTCGAGCACGCCCGCGAAGGGCTTGCTGCTGTCTGGTTTGACGAGCGCGCCACGGCGGACCCAGACGTCGGTGTGGCGGATCAAATAGTTGGTGGTCAGGATTGTGGCCCTGTGCGCGAGAAGGAATTCGAGGATGCGGTGCAACTTCTCGCTGTTGCGCGAGTACCGACTCAGCGCCGACGTGCACAGTACGAAGTTGCCTTCGGCGGCCTTCCCGAGCAGGTCCACCAGGCCCTGGTCGAAGCACGGGTCGATCGCGCTGAACACGGTCACCGTGTCATCGTCGGACGGTGGTGCCGTGACTACCTCATGGCCGGAAGGCAGGCTGGGCGTGGGTGCCGAAGGTAGGCGCAGTGGACCGCGGCCACCTGCGGCGAAGGTGTCGGTCAGCGCGTCCAGACACGCCCACGCACGCGGATAGCGCCCCGCCAGCCCGGCGAACGGGTTCGGATCCTGAGCGGCGACGGGCTGGCGGCGGCGCGCGGCCAGCAGATGCGACAGCGGGCCGGCCGCGTACTCCGTCGCCGGGATGATCCCGTCGTCAAGCGGGCCGTCGTGGTGTGCCTGCTCGAGCAGGCTGTTTCGCACCACGAGGGTGACCTTGGCCTTCAGGTCCAGCGGTGACGCCAGCGGCTTGTGGTCGAACACCTCCTCGACGAACGGCGCGATCAACACGTCCTGCTCACGCTGCGGAAGGGCCGCCAGCGCCTCGGCCCGTTGCAACACGTCGTCGCCGATACGGTGGGCCAGGTCCTCGTCTACGTCGCAGACTTCAGTGAGCATGCTGGGCAGCACGTCGCGGCAGTATTTGACCATGTGAGTGGGATCAGGGGCGGTCATCCCGAATGCCTCCGTCGGATGCGGACCAGGTGTCGACAGCGCCACACCCTAAGCAGACCGACGCGGCGTCGCGACAGACGCGCCATGGCGAATCCCAAACAGCGGCCCCCCAGTGGGCTGTCGACACCGATGCGGTCGCGCTACGGCCGCTTGTCGGGATTGAGGGCGTGGATGAGATGTCCGATCCTTTGCTGGTCGGGTGCCGGCCAGTACAGGTAGCGCGGACCGAGGAAGCAATGGAAAGCCCCGCAGGCGAACAGCTCCTCGAGCAGGTCAGCGGGCGTCGCGATGAGCAGACCAAACGGCCGCACCGCGTCCGTGGCTTTGAGGATCCCGACGTCGCGCGTCAAGAAGACGTTCGCGCCGACCTGGAGCGCGTCGTGCACCAGCCGGCGGTCGTTCCCGGCGGGAACAGCCGTCAAGGCACGCGTCATCTCCCGCTCGGGCAGGATCAGCAGCCCTTCGCGGGAGGGACGCTCCTCCGGTTCCCCCCAGCCTAGGAGTTGTAGCGCGGCGGTGAACTCCTCGAAGGCAAGCAGCCGCTGCACACGACGCTCCTGGGACAGGGTCTTCTTCGCGTCGTCGACGGACGCCGCGAGCATGATGAAGCGGATGTCCCGAACCGCCCACAGGGCGAGAACAAGTTGCAGCGATTCCAGGTCTGTCGCGTAATCCTCGCCGGATGCAAGATCAACGACGCTGTCGCCCGTCCAGATCCGATGCCCGAACGTGAAGTAATCAATCAGCAGATTCGTGTCCCAGGCGACATGCAGGGGACCTCGCCCTCGTCGTCCCGTGAACAGCCGCACATTGTCCTCGTACACGAAGTGCGGTCCCTCAGGAGGAGCAAACAGCGCGGCTCGCTCCAGCATCCGCGTCACCTCGTCAGCGCCGAAGGAGGCCCGGAGCCGTCGGGCCATCTCGTTAGCCAGGTGGAAGCCCCACCTTTCGTCGTCGCGGTACGCGGCGGTGGCATCGACGTAGAGGAACACCAACTCATGGTCTCAGGCGCCCATCGCCAGTCCAAGCCACTGACGTGCAGGCCGTAGGCGTGTGGGCAGTCGCGACGTTGTGTCGTCATGACACGACCCACCCGAGTTCTTGAGCGCCTCGTTCGTCCGCTCATCCCTGCTGCCTCGCCCGCGCGGCCGAGCCCACGACCGATGCCGATGCCAGTGCTACCCGCCCGCGTTTGCCCGCCGGCAATCATCGACGCCTCGGGGCTGCTGCTGTGGATGGCTCTCCCCGCTCGCTGCGGCCGGGTGAGCGCCCAGCACCTCCTGCACGCGATTGGCTGGGCACCGGGACATCGCCTCGACATCCAACTGTGCCACGGCATGCTCGTCATCACCTCCACACAGGACGACCGGTACCAGGTGGGCAGCCGAGGCGAACTGCCCCTGCCGGCGAGCGCCCGGCAGATGTGCCAGATCGAGCCCGGCCAGCCTGTGCTCCTGGCCGCCTTCATCACGCATGACCTGCTCGTCGTTCATCCCGTCAGCATCGTCGCCCGCCTCCTCACCGACCTGCACCACCAGATGTCAGGAGGCGACAGTGACCGCTGACCCGTCTGCTGTCGCCGCCGCACACCAGGTCCTGGCTCACCTGGGCGTTACCGTGGCCGACCTCCAAGCCCACCCCAGCGCTCGGGCCGCCCTACCCACGGTCGCGGAGTACCTGCCGCGCGTTCTCGCCGCAGCCGGGCCTGGAGCACGCCGCACGTACGGCACCTACTGGGAACGAATGGCCGCTGCCTGGCCCGACCGACCGTTGGACGGCGTCGCCGCCAGCGACATCGAGGCCTTGAAGCAACTGATGATGGCCAGCGCGGTGTCGCGGCGCAACAGCCGCAACGGCCGGCACGCCGGCGAGCACGTCGTCGCCGCCGCCCGCGCCTTCTACACCCGGGCGATCGCCGATGGTCTGATCGACGCCTCCGCCAGTCCCGCCCACCGGGTCGCGAAACCCCGCCGCCTGCCCAGCACTCGCCGCGCCCTGACCCCACACGAGCTGGAAGAAGTCAATATCGAGGCTCGTACCAGCGGCAACGGCGTCATCCTCGACGCACTGGTCCTGCGCCTGCACACCGAAACCGCCTGCCGCCGCGGCGGCGCACTGGCCCTGCGCCTGGTCGACCTGGACACCATCAACGGACTCGTCCGCCTGACCGAGAAAGGCGCCACCATCCGGTGGCAACCGATCACCCTCGACCTCGCCGAACACCTGCACGAACACGCCCGCGCCCGCGGCGCGGTCCTGCTCACCGACCCACTGCTGCGCACCCGTGCCGGCCAACCGATCACGAGCCGCCGCTACGACCACCTGTGGAAACGCCTCGGCGAGCGCCTGCCGTGGGTCGCCGTGCACGGCGTATCCACACACTGGCTACGCCACACCACGCTCACCTGGGTGGAACGGCACTTCGGCTACGGCATCGCCCGCGCCTACGCCGGTCACACCGACAGCCCCGGATCCTCCACCACCACCTACATCAAGGCTGATCTGCACGACGTGGCCAACGCACTGTCGGCCATGACCGGCCAACCCCATCCGCTGGCCCGTCTGATAGATCGCGCCGACCGGTGTTCGCAGGCGAGCGGCGCCGTCTCACCCACGACCAAGTAAGGGATGGGGGCCGCGTGCGGCGCTCCGGGCCAGACGGCTCCGGGGTCACCGCACGCGGCGAGGCCCCGCAAGGCACGCTCAACTGAACACAGCGTCGAATCCCGCGGCTCCCCGCAGCGACGACGCACCTGGCCGCCGGCTGCTGTAGAAGCCATGGCGCGCAGTAGGAGTTTCCGTAACCCGTTTCGGTCTTGCACCTGCACAGGTGCCTGCCGCAGCCCGCGACGCCGCTCGCCGTCAGGACCCCAGTGCCGATGGCACGGCTCGTCAAGGACCATGACGAAGGCGTGGGGACCTACTGGATGGTTCCCTGTTGCGAGATCATCCTTGCCGGCTAGGTCGGCAAGTGCGAGGGTCATAGGTGGGCTTCCCGGCGTCTACTATGCGCAAGGTGTAGCCCTGCAGGTGCAGGTTAGGTGACCGTCCTCAAAGGTTCAGAACGGGCGAGAGGGCTGCGGACGATGCATGTTGCGAGTCCTTATTCGACCGGCGGCGGGGGTGTGACATTCGAACATGATTACGGCGGCAGGCTGCTCGCGGATCTTCTCCTGGGTCGTCCTACTGCCGGGCTCGGTGACGGTTTTGTCGTCCAAGAGGTTTGGTTCCAGCAGGCAGCGACGAGTCCAGTCGATGACATCGTGGTTGTTGGTGCCTCATCAGCGGGACAGCGCATTCTGTCAATCGGAGTGCGCAGAAACCCGGTTTTCAAGCAGAGCGACCCGAAGCTGCTCCGGCTTGTTTCGCAGTACCTGCGAATGGTCGCAGAGTTCCGCCAGGAACTGGACAGCGGCGAACGCCGTCTAGGGCTCGCCGTCTCGGCGACGCAAAGTCATGTCGCCGATTTAGTCGACCTCGTAGGGGTGGCAAGAAGCCAGAATAGCCCTGCCCGTTTCCAAGAAGCGGTTTTGGCGCGCAGCAGGACGATGCGCGCTGAATTGCAAAGAGTTACGCACGTTGTCAACGCAGCAAGGCGACTCGATGCCGAGTCGGCCAAAATCTCTTCTGACGAACTTTCCTGGAGATTCCTTGCAGCGCTGCACGTTATTCGCGTCGATTTGGATGGTGAGGATTCAGGCGGTAAGGCGGATCTTGTGACTAGCCTTACCCAGCTGACCAACGACGCTGTTGTCGCTGACCATTTACGGCTGCATCTTATTCGACTGGCTGCGACATTTGCGCAACGTGCCGGACGTGTCGACACTGCAGTTCTGAGCCGTGAACTCTACGGCCGGTTCGATCTAGGTCTACCGGTTTCCAGACGACGGCCGACGCCATACCGTGCGCTCTTCGAAGACTACGCAGCCCGCTGCCCCGAGCTGAAGGAGCGCGATAGTGAGTTCGCGCAGTTGGGAGAATTTGCCAACGAGAGCCGGGGATACCTCCATCTTCGAGCGGGTGCATGGGCAGGCAAGACGGCCTTGGTCAGCCATCTCGCCGTTGACCCGCCGCCGCTGGTAGACATTGTCGGATTCTTTATTTCACGTCGTGGTGGAACCGTAAGAGCAGGTCAATTCCTCCACGCCACCTGCTTGCAATTGGCAGCGCTGGTAGACGAGATTGCACCGGCGGAACCGAGTCGCGCCGATTTCCTCGACTTGTGGGCCCGTGCGGCGGCGGCAGCGCGGCGTCAGCAGCGGTCAGTACTGCTCATTGTCGATGGGTTAGACGAAGATGATGCACGTCAGCTGAACGAGCCGAGTATCGCCTCGCAGCTGCCGCATCGCATCGAGATGGGCGCGAGCGTCTTGGTTACCAGCCGCAGCAACACCGACCTTCCCTCGGATGTTGATGCTCATCATCCGCTCCGTACCTGCGAAGTCTGGAACCTCTATCCATCACCCGCCGCTGCGGCGATTCAAATCCAAGCTCAACACGAGCTCGATCACATCCTTGACGAAGATGAGTTGCGCAAGATCACAGCGGTCATCGCGGTCGCCCGCGGTGGACTGACGATCCGTGACCTGGGTGAAATCCTAGGGAGGAGTACCGGCCGAGTGCGAGGTTTGGCCAAGGGCCGCCTCGCTCGCGTCCTCGATGGACGAGAAGATCGGCCGCGCTCAACGACGCACTACACTATCGCCCACGACACACTTGTCGAACTGCTACGCAACGAACTGACCAGTAACGAACTCGCGTCGGCGCGATCAATGATCGACCGATGGGCGCAGGGCTGGCAAGAAGACGGCTGGCCTGCGAATACCCCGGAATATCTTGTTGAGTCTTATCCGTCGATGCTCGCCGCCGAACGAGACGGCCGCACCCTGGCCTTGCTCGCGTCCGAGAGCAGACAAGCACTACTGAGCTGGCGGACCGGTGGCGAGACGGCCGCTCTCGCCGAGTTCGCGGATGCCGCCGCGCTGCTTGCTCAGGATTGCAATTCCGACTTGCAGCTTCTGGCACGAGTCTCAGTTCTGCGTCACAACATTCATGATCGAGCCGACGCGGTACCGTCGGAATACGTTTTGGCCCTCGCCCGGATCGGGCGGCTCAACCACGCCGTGCAGCTCGCCCGCACCATCCCGTATCCAAATCTCCGATCGCACGCACTCCTGCAGATCGCGCGGCACCTACTGCCCGACGCGCCAGGTCAAGCTGCCGCCGTAGCCGCGGAAGCCGAACACGTCCCGGGCCGCCTTGACTTCGATGACCTCGTAGAACGAGTGGGCGCAGCCGTCCTACAGGCGCTTGCCGGGGACGACGCGGCAGCGGCCCGTGCACAGGCGGCGGCGGAGGCGCTGCTCGCCGAAGCCGAGGAGGGCGACGAATGGCGGCTCTCCGCGCTTAGCGCGAGCTTCGCCCGACTCGACCACGACATGGCACGACGACTGCTCGCCAAAGCGCTGGAGGTCACCGACGAACCTGACCACCTGCTCGCGTCGAGCGCAGACGTCCTGGTCCGCCTCGACGAACTCTTTCGATTAATCGAAAATCTGGAAGGCGCCGATCCAGCCACTCGCCTCGGCGCCGGACTCAACGCCTGCAGCGTTCTCTTGGAGGATGGCGAACGCTGCTTACCCGAGGACCTAACGTCAGCGCTCGGTCAAGCGGCAGCGACCATGGCCGCACAGCTTGCACGCTCCTCAATAGAGGACGTCGACAGCGAGGACTTGCAGCTCCTCGCCAGGTCGGCCCGCTACATAGATGCTCATACCGCCCAAGTCATCATCGATCTCGTAGCGCTGCGCCCCCAGGCGGACCGTGATGTGGTCGTCGCGCTCGCCGGTGCTTACGCCGCACATGGCGTGGACCCGCGTCAAGTCCCTGACCTGGCCCTCGACGATGACATGCTCGCCGAATCGGTCGAGATCGCCTGTCAGGTCGGCGTGCTCCGCCATGCCCCTGGTATGGCCTCAGAAATCAGCGATCCGCAGCTGCGTGTAGATGCCTTCGCGCAGTGCGCGCTCGCAATGCTTGACCGGGACGACGCGGATGGCGCCCATCACATGCTCGATAGCCTGGCAGCCGCCCTTGCTGAGGTCCGAAGTAAAGCGCAACCTGTCCTCGTCGCTGCGCTATCTGCCGCCGCCCACGAGTGTGGGCAGGGACAAGTGTCGGAAGACCTTCACCTCCAGACCTCCTATCTCCTCCACTTCAGACGGTTTGATTGGGACTTGGCCTGGGGCACGCGATTTCTTGCGTCCTGCGCCTTGCGTCATCCGGCGGGCAAGTGGTTCGACTTCTTCGATGTGGTATCACCGCATGCGCGGTTCGAATCGATTCTGGCGGCAGCCCGACTACCAGCACCGCCATCCACACCGGCTCGTCTTCTTGATCATCTCGGTAGCTTGGTAGAACAGACGGAGAGCCCGCTTCACGCGGCGGAGTTTGCTGAGTTCGCTATCGAGGTCGGAGAGCCAGCGCGCGCGCTGGCAATTCTTGCTCACAACGCTGAGGAACCAGGTTCCCTAGCCGAGCGTGTAACCGTCGCCAAGTTCAAGGCGCTACTGGCACTGGGCATGAGCAGAAGCGACGCACTCAGTTTTTATGCCGACGCGGCTGGCCGAGAGGCTGATCTAGGCCCCATCCTCGCCGTCGCGATGGCCGATGCGGGCCTCGTTGCCGAGGCCGGGACTTGTGTCCGGCTGCTTTTGCAGACCGCTGACCCCGATGCCACGCGATCCGACGGCAGATGGCCGAACGCATGGCTAACGCTCGCCTGCCGGCAGGCGGGGCTCCGAAAAGAGGCAGAACTTCTCGGCGGAGGACTTACTGGAAAGCATCTTGTCATTGTTGACCGTGATTCTTGCGGCATGGAAGATTTACCGGCCATAGTCCGGCTAGGGCTTTGGGACACATTCGCGCGCGACCTGTTGGACGCGAACGCTGCCTTCGCCATGATACTGATGGAAGATCTGGTCGACGAGATGCTCAAGCAGGGTTTCGTAGATCAGGCGGTCGGGCTGCTGGAGCACCTGCATCACGGCGAGGGCAAAGCCGTGATGCTGGCTAAGTGCGCTGCCAGAGGCGTCGAACTAGTAAGGACACGTCAACTGGTGGCGCAGTCGATGAGCCTGGAGCTTGTGCCGGAAGTGATACTCCCCGCTATCCAGCTATGCCCAGATATTCTTTACGAGATGGCATCGCTACTGCTGGGGCGGCCGATACCGAAACCACGACTCGTACCGTCCGGAATCGATAGTACCTAAGCTGTTGCCGGTAAGCCGATCCACGCCTTGGGGAGGCGGGCCGGCAGCAGTGGTCGGGTGGAGGTCGTGCACGTCGAGCCAGTTGAGCAGGCCGAACAGGGCGACCAAACGGGCTGCTCCGTCGGTCAGCACGGCGACTCGTCGGACGCTGCCGAGTGGAACCTCTCCGGTCACCGCATGTCGAGCGGCGAACGGGCGCGGCTGACCGCCCGTGCGCGGTCTGGTGCCGCTGGCCTGACAGGGGCGCGACGCAGGGAGGCCGGGTTGCCATTGTAGGTGGGTGGTGAGATGCGGTCAGGTCAGGCTGTTGAGGAGTTGGCCGGCCACGGCGTTGCCTCGACCGTGGAGGCGGGCGAGGACTTGCCGTCCGTTGTCTGCGGTAGGGCCGGAGCCGCGCAGCGGGTTCGGGGTGCGAGTGGAGATGGTAACCAGGAACTCGGTGACCGCGGTGTCCAACCGCTCGCTGGTGGGGTGAGAGGAACGTTCGCGATCGGCGAGCCAGCCGACGGCGTCGTGGACGAACCCTGCCGCGGCCGGCTCCCGGAAGAAGCGAACGGCCGCGTAGGCGAAGTCGTCGTGGCCCATGTGCTCGCCGAACCACGTCGACCACGCTGGCACGGCTGCGCGGAGGGCGGCTGTCTGCTGCTCGCTGACCGGCGAGTGCCCCCACTCGCTGAGGCCGGCGACGGCGAGCGCCAGGACGCCGGTGCCGGAGTAGCCCTGCCAGGTGTTGGCGGTGGTGGCGAATCCCAGCATGTTTGCAACCAGGGCGGGGAACGCTGCTGGACACGGGTCCTTCGTGCAGGCGGTTTTCCAGACCTGGCTGAGGTAGTTGCCCACCCAGGAGGAGGCGGTGGTCCCGAGGGCGAGGATCGGCTCCCAGACCGTACGGGCCTCTGCGGCGTCGGCGCTGATCGTGACGTCGGCGAGAAGCCCACTAGCGCGACGTTCCTCGTCGTAGGGGTAGTGGGAGGAACGAGTGGCGGCCTCTGTAGAGGTCAACCCCGAGGCGAGGAACGTCGCGAGGTCGGCGGCGAACTCAACCGCCCGGGCTCGCGTGCGCGTATCCGCCGCAGCAGTAAGGGCTGTGAAGTGCGGGCGGGAGGCGACGAGGTAGCCGAGGTCGAGGGTGCGCAGTATGCGGGAGCGGGCGTCGCGGCCGTCGGGGAAGCTGGTCGCGGCGGTGGCGGTGATCCACTCCGCCAACCGGGGCACCTCGGCGGGCAGGCTGCCGTCGGCGAAGGCGTCGAATGCGGCCTCGGCGGCAGCCTCCAGCTCCGGGAGGCCGTCGATCGGGCCGTGGCCGGGCTCATCGTCCTCTTGGCCCACGTCGAGTCCAGCGGCTTCCTCCGGGTCGGTGTCGAAGTCGAAGTCGAGGTCGGCTTCCTCAAAGTATGGGTCGATGTCGTAGTGCGACATCGACAGCCGCGCGCAGTGCAGCGTCAGGTGCTCAAGCCGGCGCAGGTCGTCGGCGAGGTGGGGGTGTGCGGCGGCGAGGCGCATCACGGTGGTGACGGTGAGGCGGCGGGCACCGAGCAGCAGCCGCGCGATGGCCGCGCGAACAGTGACGTCGTCGGGGGTCTCGGCCCACAGGGCGGTGAGCGCTTCGGCGCAGAAGACGTCCCATTCATCGTCGGAAGGGCTATCGGGGTATGCGTGGGACCACGTGGCGGCCGAGTCGGTGAGGGGACGCATGAGCACGGCCAGGCACCACTCATCGCGGTCGGGGTGGTTCCGCAGCCAGTCGCGGGCGCACAGCACCAGCCACGCCGCGTACCCGCACCGCAGGTCCTCCACACCGCTGATGGAGCTCGGCGACTCAGCATCCGGGACGAGAGCGTCGAGTTGGGGCTGGACGGTGGCCCACTGCTCCTCGAGCTCCGTGTCGCTGGGGCGGACATGGTCGGTGATGTTGCGGCGCATGGTGTAGGCGAACGTTAACCAGCCGCGATCGCGGTCGCGGTGGTCCCGCATCTCGCGGGCTTCTTCCTCAAGGGCCGCTGGCGGGTTGTACACGAGGTAGGTCCTTCCGTCCGTGGCGCGGACGGCGTGGTAGTTCGCAATGTCGGTCGCAGCGAGCATCACCCGCCACCGGTGTGCGTCTGTCGTGGCCCAGTGCTCTCGGGCGGTAGTGAGCTGCTCGGTGAGCCGGCCGGTGACGAATGCGCCCAGGTGCACCAGGTCCAGGAGCGGGATCTTGCGGTGGTCCATCGTGTGCCACGTGCGGGCTCGCTCAGCTCGGGTGGGTTCCATGACGAGCGGGAGCACGCTGAAGGAGCGCATGTGCACGCTCATCCGGTCGTCGTCGAGTAGGTCGGCGCTGGTGACCAGGGGAGCAAGCGGGCCTTCCAGCAGTGCAGGAGTGTGGCGGGCGATGTCGGCGAGCAGTCCCCACATCGCGACCGATCGGCTGCCGGTGAGCTGGACGAGGAGCGCGGTGATGTCGCGGCCGTCGTCGAGGGCCTTGTAAAGGTGGGCCTCCAGGGCCATCATCGCCGCCGCCAAGATGTCCGGAACCCGGTGGCCACCGTGGCTCCAGGCCAGGACGGTGGCGTCACCGACCAGCGCGACAGGCGCGCCGTCGACGAGCAGCTCGAACGCCGGCCGCTCCTGCGTGGGTCCCTGGCCGCCTGACACCGCGGCGCTGCGGGTGCGTCTCCAATGGGCGGTCGCGTGCTCGACGAGGGCGAGCACCACGTCGACGCCCTGCGGTTCGGCGTTGACGAGCATCGCCCGGATCGGCCCGCACTCGGGGATCGGATCGAAGGAGCGCGGGGCGCTGAAAATGCCGAGGCCATCACGCAGCCGGTCATGGACGTAACGGCGGTGATGGCGGTCGGAGTCAACGGCAGCCCGCAGCACCAGGTCCCGGGCCATCTGCGCGGACGCCGGCAGCAACGGCATCACGGTGTCGACGTCAAGCAAGGCTGCACGGAGTCTCGTCTGGCCGCGACGCTGGCGGCCAATGACCCGGCCGCTGTGCTCAAGCCGGCTATCAACAGGGGGCAGCAGCATGTCGAGGAAGGTGGCGACGGCGTCGGGTTCGACCGCGCCGGCGGCGATGACGCACCGCCACAGCACCGGCTCGACCGTGTCGTCGAAAAAGCCTCCACCGTTGATGTGCGCGACGATGTGCCGTCCGACCGCCAGGCCGATCACGGCAGCCTGATCGCGGGCCGGCCACGTGTCGGGGGCGTGCCGCAGCCACAGGTCGGCGATCGCGGCGACCTCCGGGGCGGCCGAGGCGACTGCGGTCTCATGCTCCGCCGCCAGGACGCGTAGGACCGGCAGCCACAGCGGCCATACCGGCAGCCGCGACTGGGCGGCGGCGTACACCGCTAGGTCTGGCTCGTCGGCGAGCACAGTGATCCAACCGGAGTCCGGCACGGTCGCGGAGAACCTGAACCTGCGCAGCAGCCGTGCCAGCAGAGCGCTGTCGGCGGCGAGGCGCGACCACAGCTCGCCCAGAAGCCGGTCGGCGTCGTGGGCGTAGAACACCGCGTCGAGGTACAAGTCCGCCACGAGCCGCTGGTCGGCGGCGTCCAGAGCAGACCGGTCGGCCTCCCACCGATCGACGCCCTGCTCGCGGAGCACGCCGGCGGCGTACAAGCGAATCGCTCGGTGCCACGACGGCAGCGCCGCCTTCTCCGCGATCACGCCGATGACGTCGTCACGGGAGCGCAGGTAATGCAACAGCGTCCAGTCGTCGAACAGATCGTGGGCGAAGGAGACCCGGCCGTCGACCTCGGCGAGGATCCCGTCGACGCGCAGCTGGTCGACCAGCCCAACGGCGTCGACCGGGAGGTCGTCCAGGGGAGTCTGGGCCCGCAGACGGTCGGCCTGCTCGACGGCGATCCGCCGCAGCAACGTCTGGCGGGCGGCGCCGTTCGGGCCCGCTCCGGCCAACCGCTGCCACCACAAACCAGCGATCGACGGCTCGTCACGGATAGCGGCAACCGTAGCCCCGGGCACCCGCAGCACCAGGTCGAGGACCTTCGGGCGCCGGACGACACCACCGAGCCCACCAGCGACGATCACCGCGGCCAGGTCCGGGTGCCCGCGCAACACCAGATTGACGTCTGCGTCAGACAGGTCCCCCATAACGAGCGGGACGGCCTGCGGGCCGTTGGCCTGCACCAAGCGCTCCGACACTCGAGGGAACTCCGACTGCTGCGAGGTGATCAACAACCGGATCCGACCGCCGATGTCGGCCGAGAGGCGTGCCAGGGCGGCCGTCGCGGCGAACGGCTCGTCGGTGTAGACCCGGTCGAGGCCGTCAACGACGACGCGGACCTCCCCGGGGGCAAGCGTCAGGACTTCCTCCAGGCCCTGGGTCAGCCCGAGTCGCGCGCCGACGCCGGCCTCGAGGTCCGCGGCCGACAGCCAAACCGTCCGGTGCATGCCCGGAGCAGCCAGCCACCTCTTGGCCGCCACGGTCTTACCGCAGCCCGACGGCCCCGACAGCACGTTAACCGCCCCGGCCTTGGCGAGCACGGCGGTCACGTCCTCACGGACCAGGACCACGTCGTCGCCGAGCCGGTCCCGGACCCGGGCCATCATGCTGGTGGTGTGCGCGGTGAGAAGGCCCCAGTCCGGGGCTACATCCGGGCGCAGCTGGAACGCAAACTGCCCGCCCAGCCGGTCAGCCAAAAGCTGCCACGTGACTGCCCCGCCTTTGGGCCGCAGGTCAGCGACCACCTCGAGCAGCGCCGTCCACAGATCCACAGCCCTCCCGGCCTGCTGCGGGACGAGCGCGGCGCGGCACCAACGGATCGCGTCCGCGATCGCCTGGGAGGTAGGAGTGAGGAAATCTAGACGCAGAGGCAGAAGCAAGGCCAGCAGCCGGGCGGGAGAGGAGTCGACGTCGATCCCGTGCTGCTCGGCAAGCTCCGTCGGACACTTCGCCGACTCCCACAGCGAGCGCTTCGCCACGTTGAACGCGCCAGGCACGCCGATCCGCGAGGCGATGCCAGCCTGGTCGGCCGCGGCCTCCCCGATCAGCTCCGCGAGCTCGACCCAGGTGCCCTGCGCCGCCGACCCTGACACCAGACCGACCCGGTCTGCAGCGCGGCGGAACCTGTCGGCAAGGATGTCGCGCCAGGCGGCCTCCACGAACTCCGTGTGTAGCCTGGCGCCGGTCAACATGTCGAACGACTTCACCGACGCCGACCACCGCGGCCCACCGGCCGCGTCACCGGTGACGACCATGTCGTCGAGGAAAAACCCCGACGCACTGCCCTGGAACCGCACCTCCACCGGGACCGCGACCCCGACGCCCAGCGGCATCTCGCCAGCGGCCATCCCGGCGGCGAGCCACGCACCAACATGGTCTTCGAAATTGAAGCCGCCACCGCCAGTGATGAACGCCGTCGCCACCGTCCGCCCGTCCGACGCCTCTCTGCTCGACATCGCCTGAGGCTACCGGCCCGCACCCCACCCGGCCGCTCCACTGCCCGAGACGAGCCAGGCCACTTCGGACCGACGTGGTGTTGGGGCATTAGCGGGCGTTGCGGCGGCACCAGCCTCATTGCGATGCACCTGGTAGCGGACCAGGCCGACGTCTCTTCACGCTGCCTGGATGCCCAGAGCGGCGGCGAGGTGCACCAGGGATGAGGCCGGCCGTGTCGGCGGCCCGCAGTCGCCAGCGAGCACCGTTGGCCGCCCCGGCCGCAAAGTCGGCTGTCGGATATGCCCATTGCTGCGGATGGCACAATTGGCGCAGCGTTCCTGGATGGCACTGTGCCATCTGTGCCATCGTGGGTTCATGACTCCGATCCCGCTGTCTCAATGGGCCGACCAGAACGGCGTTCCGCGCCGTACCGCCTACAACTGGGCGAAGAACGGCAAGCTCAACGTGCCGATCCATCGCACCCTCACCGGCCGCCTGGTCGTGCTCGACGACGACGAGATACCCGGTGATGCCCATCCGTTCGTGGCCGCCTACGCCGAGGCGCTGAGTCTGCCCGTCGGCGTGCACTCCGGCGACCTGCACCACTCGCCGGTCCTCGAGGCTTGGGGTGTGGACCTGTACGACACGGTCGCCGACGACTTGCGTCCCGTGGTGCTGCAGTTGGCCCTCGCGGCGGCGTGCGCCCGCCCGAAGCGGGACGCGTGGTGGCGACTGACTGACTGGCTCGGGCGCGTCGAGCTGGCCGACTGGTACACCTCGACCGGCTTCCCTGAAGTAGCTGCGCTCATCAGTGGGCGGCAGCCGATCACCGACCAGGACAGTTACCTCGACTGGTGGCCGTGTGGCGTCGGCTCGCACGAGTTCTGGCAGGACTTCGACGCCGCCGCGGCGCAGGCCGTCGCCGGCGCCGGGCTCGGCCCGTCCGGGCACAATGACGCGGTCGCGTGGCTCACCGAGTCGGCTCTGACGGACAACATCGCGATCGCCGGGCGCCGTGAGAGCCTGCGCAACCGGCTCGACAAGCTGGCCGGCAGCACCACCGACCACGAGCAGATTCCCACCATCCCTGACCGCAGCGACCTGTGGAGCCTGCGCGGTATGTACCCCGAGCCGGCCTGGGCCATCGCCCGTCCCCACGCCCGGCGCACCGCGCAGAGCATCTGCGCCATCGTTGGCTGGGATCCCGAGAGCCCGGCACCGCCCGACGGACACCCGCTGCGCGAGATCGGCTACCGGGCCTGCCTGCACGCCAGCGAGGCCGCTCTCGTCCCTTACGTGCACGACGCCCACCTGCGCGAGATCGACGCCTTCCGTCGCGTCGCCTTCGGCAAGCCATGGCACCTCATCACGACATGAGGAGGCTGCGACGGTGGGTGTCTCGGTCAGCCACAGGGAGAGCAGCACGCCGCAGTGCAATCCATCGGTATCGCGGTGCCGCTGATCGAGATCCGGGCTTAGCCACGTCAGGGGGTGTGAGTCCAGTCCCGTCCATGGTTGGTGTCTCTGTCGGCTATCCGCCACGCGCTGGCGAGCAGTGCCTTCTCGTAGTGCGATGACCATGTGGGGCGGGCACTAAGGGAGTACCGTCGCGAGTCCGGTGCCCTGCTGGGCACGATCGCCGTCGGCCTGGCTATCAACGTCGTGACGGCGCGCACGGACAGTTGGCGTGGGCCGTGGCGGTTTGTCCTTGACTACGCCTACCTCTGGCTCCCACTCTGCGTCGTCCTGTGGCTCAGCTGGCGCTTCTTCGTCCATCGCCGCACCGCGGTCACGTGGCGCGGCACGGAAAGCCCATACCCCGGCCTCGCCCCGTTCACGGCGGAGCGCGCGGGCGTCTTCTTTGGGCGCGACCGCGAGGCAAGGGACGTACTGAACCGACTGGAGCGCTCGGGGCCGGCGCCGGCGACCCGGATAGTTACGGTCGTCGGCCCGTCGGGAGTGGGTAAATCCTCGCTGATCCGCGCGGGTGTCCTCGCTCGACTACCACGGCGTTGGACCGTAGTGGGTCCATTACGTCCGGCCGCCGACCCGTTTATGAGCCTCGCCGCGGCTCTAGAGGATGGCCCAAAGGATGTGCTGGAGACGGCGCGACTGCTGCGCGAGGAGGCCGCCTCTCCGGAAGCTCCACTCCAGGTTGTGCCAAGCTTCCTCGCCGCCGCCCGCGGCCCTGTACTGCTCGTTGTCGACCAGGCCGAAGACCTGTACACGATGACCGGCGACCATGACCGGGCCCAGTGGTGGAGCCTGCTGACCCGAACGCTGACGGTGCTGCCGGAAGTGCGCCTGCTGGTGGCGATCCGGCCCGAGTTCCGCCGCCGGCTTACCGATCAGCAGGCCGGCTTCATCACCCGACCTGTGGCCATCGGTCTGCTGGATCCGGCCCGCATCCGACAGGCCATCGCGGGGCCTGCCCGGGCTGCCGGACTCACGTTCGAGGACGACCTCATCGACCGCATGACCGCCGATGCCACGGTCGGTGACGCGCTTCCCCTACTCAGCCACCTGCTACAACGTCTGCACCTACAGTCCGACCGCCAACACATCACGGTGGCCCAATACGAACAGGCGGGGGAGGTGGGTGGTGCCATCGCAGCTCACGCCGAGCAGATCTACGAAAACCTCACCCAGCGGTACCCCCAGCACGCCGTCGACTCTGCTCTGCTGCGCGGCATCGCTATGGAAGGTAAGGAAACCGTACGAAGGACGATCCGACGATCTGACCTCGGCACCACCGCAGCTCGCATCCTTGAGGAGTTCAGGGCAGCCCGTCTGATCATCGACGTCGAGGACGGCACCTGCCTTGAATTGACCCACGACGCCCTGTTCCGTCAGTGGCGACGACTCGCCTCTCTGATCAGCGCCAACGAGGAGCGACTGCACCGCATCACCAGGCTCGAGCACCGCGCGGCAGCATGGCAAGCGGACCCACACACAGACGACCTCTTGCGCGGCCGAACGCTCGCCGATGCCCTCGCGCTCGCAGCCGAGGCACCCCTCTCCACCGCAGCCCGACGCCTGCTCGACGCCTCCCAAGAGTTCGATCACCAGGACCGTGTCCGACAGTCCGAGCGGATTGCCGAGTTGGCACAACAGGTGCGCCGGCAGGACCCCGAACTGGCCGTGGCACTGGCCCACACCGCGCTACACGAGTTACCACCCACCCCGGCAGCGACGACGACGCGCTGGGCCCTAACCGCCACGTCACGAACACGGCACCTCACCATCGGGCACACCACCGGCATCACCTCCGCAGTCTGGCTGCCCGACAGGGAGGCCCTGCGCACCGCCGACAAGACGGGGCGCGTCTGCACGTGGGACGACGCCGGTCGCCTTGCCGAGGTCACCTTTGCCGCTGACCGGGATGGGTACGGGCACACACTGCTGAGTGCCAGCGGCACCCTCGCCCTCACCCAGCACGATCGAGGTGCCACGCTCTGGCGCGTCGCGGATGGCTGCACCCTGGGCAGCCGAAGGGGGAGTTTTGCAGCATCGCTCGACTCATTCTCGTGGCGCGACGATGTCTGTTTCGCGGGCCAGTTCGACTACCGGACCGTTGACGTCTGCCGTTTGGACGACGAGGTCCCACAGTTGGTCACCAGCATCCCGGCCGCACACGTTCGCGCCACAGCATGGTCCCCGCAGGGTGACCGGCTGGCCATCGCCTCAGACGACCTGCTGCTCGTGGTCAGCGTCGGCGAGCAGGCGTCGGAGGTCCTGCGACGGCAGGTAGCGTGGTCAGACCCGGTGGTGCGCTGGGCACCCGACGGAATCCGACTCGCCGTCTCAGCCGCTCCGGCATTCACAATGCGCCGCACTGAGATCGTCGCATCGACGCGCCGCACGCTGTGGATTTACAACACCGACACGGGCCAGGCCGCCGAAAGCGCACCGCCGGGCATGACCGAAACCATGGCATGGTCACCTGTCGAGGATGTCATCGCCTACGCCTTGCGTCGAACGCGAGACCATGATCGTGTGGCTCTGTTCGACGTCGGAAGCGGCAGGACCGTTGAGCGGCGGGCGCGCCCTCACCAGATCAGCACGATTGCCTGGTCCTCCGATGGTAAACGAATCGGCTTGGGAACCTCATTTCACAATGTCGAGATGTGGGACGTCATCGGCCGAAGCTTCCGCCGCCTGCCCACCGGAAGCCTACGAGAGATTTCTTGGTCGCCGGACCTCAGGCGCGTCACTGTAAAGCGGCTCGGAACGACGCCAGAGATCATCGAAGTGGACGAGGTGACGCCGCCGCTGCGGCTCGGGGACGACGACTGCCTGTCGATCGCGTTTTCACCACTAGGTGACCAGGTTGCCACCGCAATGCAAGAGCAGGTCACCGTGTGGGACGCCCGATCCGGTGTCTCTCGGATGCAGTGGGGCGCGCAACCGCGACAAACTCCGAGACACATAGCGACATCGACGCCACTTCCATGGGTTTATGGACTCGCCTGGTCCGGCGACGGCTCACGGCTGGCTGTCCATACTCATTGCTTCTTCGGCAGAACACCACCCGCTCTCTCGGTCTGGGACGTGGCCAAAGCGCAGCGCCTAGCAGTTCTCGACGGAGGCGAAGACAGCACAGGAACGATTGCCTGGTCCCCGGATTCAAGCCTCGTAGCTGCAGTCGCCGGCAAGCATAACGTGAGCTTGTGGCGAGGAGACGAATATACCCTCGTCCACCAATGGCGAACCGAAGGGCCCGACGAGGTAGCAGCCCTGGCCTGGTCGGATGACTCCACCAGACTCGCCGCCGCCGTCGGCAACCACGTCGAAATCTGGAACGTCGCGCAGAAGCAAGTCGGCTCACACTGTCTCGGCCATACGGGCAACGTCGAACACCTCACCTGGGCAACCGACGGGCACCGTCTCGCGACCATCAGCGATGACTACATGCTCTACATCTGGCGCGCTCAAGAGGGACGGCCTCTCGGCGTACTTGACATACCTCGTGGGGTAGTGCGAAGCCTGTCATGGCAAGACGCCCTCATCATCGCCTACGACGACGGCACGATTATGAGCTGGGACGCATGCAATAACCCTGCGCAGGTTCCGGCTGAAGGCAGTGAGCCCCGTGCGCTCAACAGTGAAGAACGCGAACGATATGGCTTGCCACGAAAGTCAGTCGACTGAGAGTTCACCAGCGTGCAAAACGGCTCTCGTCGTGGCCCGCCGATGTCAGACAGAGAGGCCGTGGCGGACTGAGTCCAACTTGTCGGCTGTACATTTACACATGGTTATGGCGGCCAGTGTTGAGCTAGTCCTGGCCGTACCGTAATCTATGAGCATGTGCACCCCAGAATGGTGCACATATGATGCGTACAAGAGTTCGAATCCCCCTCGGACACATCATTACCACATATCGATCATTGGTTTTGCGGGTTGGCCTCCTTGGGTGTGTCTGCGGTGGGTGTGCAGTGCTCTTGATCGCACACGACGGCGATCTTGTTGACACGTAGGAACGCCGCCAGTTCGTGTGGTCTGCGGGCGTTTGCGGCGATGCTGGGGTGGGTGGCCAGCCTGGCGATGATGCGGTCCTCCCTCAGGTAGAGGATCTTGCGACGCCGGCTGGCGGGTCGTTGGGTGCTGGTATGGCCGTGGCGGCATCGGTAGCCGGGGCGCTGGTTGACCCAGTGGGATTCCAGTCTCCGGCCGCAAGGACCGCAGCGCAGCAGGCCGGTAAACAGGTAGCTCCGGGTCGTGCCGTCGCGGGTGCTTCGGTGGGAGTGAATGGCCTGGGTGGCGATGAAGTCCTGCTCCGTGACCAGCGCGGTGTGGGCTTGCTGTTTGGAGATCACCCAGTCCTTGGTGTGGTTCCAGCGGACGGTTCCGCGTGCGTCGGGTCCGCGGTCGGTGCCGTCGACCTCGGTGCGTTGCCGGTTCCATACCTGCCGGCCGGTGTAACGGGGATTGGCAAGGATCGCCGCGACAGTTCGGAGGGTCCACCTCCCACCTGCGCGGTGGTGGTTGCCGCCGGGGTCGATGGCAGAAGGGCAGGCGACGGCATCGTCGTTCAGGACACGAGCAATACTGGCGAAGCTGTGACCAGCCAGTCTTTGGGAGAACATCCGCCGCACGTGTGCGGCCGTTGCCGGGTCGGGCTCGAGACGCTGAAGTCGGCGACCCCATCGTGCGTGTGCCGCATTGGGGTGGGGACCGGCGTCGACGAGCCGGTAGCCGTAGGGCGGCCTGCCACCGAGGTAGCGCCCCTGCTCCCGCGCCTGAATGCGCATCGCGGTAATGACTCGGGACCGGGAACGCTGCACCTCGCGCTTCGACTGGACACCCAGCAACATGATCAGCGCGTGGTGGGTCGGATTGTGACGGTCGACGGGCCCATCCGTTTCGGGTAGCCACAGTTGCACGCCGTGCTGTTCGAGCAGCGGCATCAGGTGCAGCAGTTGGTTCCCGGAGAACGCCCTCTCGTACTCGCCGACCACAATTGCGTCGAATTCGCGAAGAGGATCGCCGAGCGTGGCCAGCAGAGTCGCGGATTGCGGACGGTGCTGCCAGCTTCGGCGGCGGGAGCAGCCGACGTCGAAGTACTCGGCGACGATCGCTCCGTGACCGAATGCGAGTTCGGTGGCGCAGTCGAGCTGCCAGTGCCGGGACGTCACCCGGTCTTGGTGCTCAACTGTCGACATCCGACCGTAGAACGCGAACCGCAGACCGCCCTGCCGTCGGGCGCGCGGTTGCGCAGGCGCCTCCGACCGCTCGTTCAACCATCGGTCCAGGGGATCCTTTTCGCCTTGGTCATCTGACACGTCGACCTTCATATCGAAGAATCCTGGTGGTGAAGGCGCACAGGCGGTCCGCCTCCGCCGGGCGCAGCCTACCGGCCGGACGGTTGGCGGTGGCATCGATCGGCCTGTCGGAGCCACCACGCGTGAACCAGAGCCAAATATCTCCTCCAACGGCTCCATCCCGGCCAGCGGTTGCGTACTCACGACCTCCGAGCACTTCGCGTGAAACAGGGCGCCGCGACCGGCACCCGGCGCGGGTGGGGCTGACCGCTCCGACGACGGACTCCTTGTGAGCCATCTGTGGTCGACCGGGCGGACGCGCGCCGGTTCAATCTGACGGGCAAGCGCCGACGAGGTCGTGGCGAGGGACCTCGCCTCCTGCGAGTGGCTGCGGTCGGTGGCGAAATCGTTCATTCATGGTGATCTTCGCTGGTGAGGTAGCCTCTCCCGCTGGCCTGTACCCGAGGACGGGCCGGACAAACCGGTCCGGCCGGCGCTAGAGCTCGCAGCTGAGGTGACCTCGCCTCTCTTCCCGTCGCTCCCGCGCAAGCGAGTGGTCAGCAGGCGCGCCGAGTACCTCTTCCCACGTCCGGTCACAGCGGCCCGGCGGCATCAGGAGCGGCATCAACAGGTCGGCGAGTCTTGTTGGATTGTCGCCCTGGCAGGCCGGGGATAGACAGAACGCCGATAACGGCCGCGATCTGCCGCAAGCTGGTCATAGGCAACCGGGCGCCGCATCGCGACATCAAGGAAGAGAGACCACGGTGATCTTGCAGAAGCACGCAATCGGCAGCCAAGGGCTGGTGGCCTCGGTCGAGGGACTCGGCACCATGGGCATGACCGCGATGTACGGCACGCCGGACGACGCCGAGTCCGCCGCCACCGTGCACCGCGCACTCGAACTCGGCGTGACCTTGTTCGACACCGCCGACATGTACGGCCCGCTCACCGGCGAGGAACTGCTCGGCCGGGCGCTGAGAGGGCGTCGCGATCAGGCGATCATCGCGACCAAGTTCGGCGGTGTGACGCTCGATGACGCCGGCGGCATCATCGGCGGCACCAACGGTCAGCCGGACTACGTGCGCAAGTCGCTCGAGGGATCGTTGCGCCGGCTCGACACCGACTGCATCGACCTGTACTTCCAGCACCGGGTCGACCCGGCTGTGCCGGTGGAGGAGACCTTTGGTGCCCTGGGCGAACTCGTCGCCGAAGGCAAGATCCGCTATCTCGGGATCAGCGAGGCGTCGCCGGAGAGCATCCGCGCCGCGCACGCCACCGCGCCGCTGTCGGCGGTGCAGACCGAGTACTCGCTGTTCACCCGCGACGTCGAGACCAACGGTGTGCTCGACACCGTGCGCGAACTGGGCATCGGGTTCGTGGCGTACGCGCCGCTGGGCCGCGGTTTCCTCACCGGTTCAGTTCGCACCCTCGAAGACCTGCCCGAGAACGACTGGCGGCGTACCTGGCCCCGATTCGCCGAGGAGAACCTGCGGCAGAACCTGCTCCTGGTGGATCGGATTCGCGCCATCGCGGAACAGGCGGGTGTCACTCCCGGCCAGCTCGCGTTGGCCTGGGTGTTGGCACAGGGTGACCACATCACCGCAATTCCGGGCACCAAACGCCGTACGTATCTGGAGGAGAACGTCGCCGCGGCGCAGCTCAAGGTCGATGCCAGCGTGTTCGCCGAGCTCAGCGCCGCCGCTCCGGTCGGTGCCGCGGTCGGAGCGCGTTACACCGGACCGGCGATGTCCGCGATCCAGCAGTAGCGTCCGAGATCGACGAGATCTTCGCGGTGCCACCAGCCGTCCTGGTGGCACCGTGTCCCGGGAAGGGCAGTTCGTGGCACGAACCGAAATCGGCGACTTCCTTCGGGCTCGCCGACAGGCACTCCGCCCGGCCGACGTCGGGCTTGTCTCCGGCGGGCGGCGTCGTACCCCCGGCCTGCGCCGCGAGGAAGTCGCACTGCTGGCAAACCTGTCCGTCGACTACTACGAACGACTCGAGCAGTCCCGCGCCGCCAACCCCTCGGAGGCCCTGCTCGGCAGCCTCGCCCGGGCGCTGCGCCTCTCCGTCGACGAACGCGACTACCTCTACCACCTCGCCGGATACCCACCGCCGACGACCAACACCCCCAGCGGGTACGTCGACCCCGCGATGATGTTCCTGCTCGACGCACTCACCACCGTGCCCGCACACGTCATCGACGACCGCACCACCATCCTCGCCCAGAACATCCTCAGCCGTGCGCTCCTGGGCTCCTGGACCGACGGCGACGCCCGGCACGCGAACGTGGCCTGGCGCTGGTTCGCCCACCCCGAATCCCGCGCCCTCAACGTCCCCGAGGAGCACGAGGCGATCGGCCGCGGATACGTCGCCGACCTACGCGCAGCCACCGCCCGCCGTGGCCACGATCCCGTCTCCGACCAGCTGATCGCCGATCTCACCACCACCAGCGCCGAGTTCGCCCGGTACTGGTCCGAGATGCAGGTCGCCCCGCTACAGACCACCCGCAAAATCCTCGTCCACCCGCAAGCCGGGCGTCTGGACGTGCAATGCGACTTCGTCCTGAGCACCACCACGGGTCAGCGCCTGGTCATCTTCCGACCCCAACCCGGCACGACCACCGCCGACAGCTTCGACTTCCTCCGCGTCCTCGGCGAACAATCCTTCGATAGTGCCTGAGACGGAACGCCGCCGGTCACATCGACAACCACAAACTCCGGTATGCGGCCCTATGCCAGGCTCGCCGGGGCTTCAAGACCCTGGGTCACTCCGCATTTCAGCACCGGATGGCCTACGGCGAATCCCGGGCGGGGCTGATCGCCATATGCTCAAGCATCCCGTCCGGGCCGGATGACAAGCTCTGCTCCTTGGTCAACCACACGGGGTTGGCGGCGCATTCGCCGCCCACCCGCTGTTGCATTTATCAATGTAATATGCTGGCAGTCCACTTTTGCGCTGCGTCTGCTCCCCAACTGGCCAGCAGCCGCAGCGCCTCTTCCGAGGGCGAGCCGGGCTTGGCGTGGTAGGTGCTCAGCGACTGCTCCTGATCACCGGGGAGCGCGAGGGTCTCGTAGCGCAGCGTTAGTTCCCCGACAAGCGGGTGTGACAGCCGAATGCTGCCGTGCGTCTTCTTTTTGACGTCGTGGGCTGCCCACAGCCTGCGGAAGTCCTCGCTCTTGATGGAGAGTTCGCCGATCAGCGACGCGAGCAGCGAGTCGTCTGTGTGCAGCCCGACCCCCAGCCGTAGTTGTCCCACCACGTCGTACGCCTTGGACTCCCAGTCGTTGAACAGTTTCCGGGACGCCGGGTCGAGGAAAGTGATCCTAGCCCAGTTCCGGTCCTGCGGGGCACGGCCCGCCCAGTCACCGAAGAGGGCCGAGGCGGTCTGGTTCCAGGCCAGTACGTCAGTGCGGCGGCCCCATACGTATGCTGGCACGCCTTCCAGCGCCGCGAGCAGTTCTCGTATTTCGGGCCTCACCTGCTGGCTCGGCGGCGCGGGCTGGCCCTGGCGCCGATTGGGCTGGGCCAGACGCAGTAGATGGGCGTACTCGGCTTCGGAGAGTCTGAGTACGCGGGAAACCGCGTCCAGCACCTCACGCGAGACGTTGCGGGCGTTGCCCTGTTCGAATCGCGTGTAATACGCCGCAGAGACCCCGGCAAGCTGCGCGAGTTCTTCCCGCCGCAGGCCCGGCACGCGGCGCCGTCGGCTGTAGTCGATCAGCCCGACATCCGCCGGTTTACGGCGGGCCCTGCGGGTACGCAGAAACTCGTTCAGTTCCGCGCGCGGGTCGAGCCTTTCCTGCTCCTCCGGTTCGGGGTCCGATTCGAAAGCGGCGGAGGGGCCGGTGTAGGCAGCGTGGTGGTTTGCCATGTTTTCGATTATCCCACGCAGTACGCAGCCCAGCCTGTCCCTGCCAGTGATAGCCACCCGAGACGTAGACGAAGCGGGTGGCTGGTTAACGCCGCGCACCTGAAGCACGCTCGGTGTGCCCTGAGCAACGGGCTTGCAAGCCCCTGGCCGGCCCTCGGCCCTCCGAATCACCGATCCCGACGGCCCGGCTCGCCTCCACCAGCCCTCCCGTCAGGGCGCCACCCGCCTGATGGGCTCCACACCGCTCCCGAAAGCACACCATGACCGACACCATCACCACATCCACAGGCCCGACCCCGGCGCCTGCGCGGCATGACCGCCTCCCGGGCAATGCCCTGTTCGGCCTTTTCCTGGCCGGCTTTATCAGCATCCTCACCGAATGCCTCCCGGCCGGTCTTCTGCCCGCAATGAGTCGCACTCTGAACACCGGCGTCTCGCTGACCGGCCAGACCGTCACGATCTACGCGCTCGCCACCGCGCTCGGCGCCATCCCTCTCGCCCGGGCCACGGCCACCTGGCCGCGCAAGCACGTCCTGCAACTCGCCCTGGCCGTGGTCGCCGTCACCAACGCGCTCACCGCGCTGTCCGACGACTACACGCTGACGATGGTGCTCCGCTTCCTCGCCGGTCTGGGAACCGGACTCATCTGGCCTCTTCTCGGCGGCTACGCCGCCCGCCTCGCGCCTGAGGGACGACAAGGCCGTGCCATCGCTATCGCCCTGGCCGGAACCCCGATCGGGCTGGCCCTGGGTATCCCGCTGGGAACCTGGCTCAGCAGCCTCGGCGGCTGGCAACTCGCCTTCTACGCCTCCGCCGCCGTGAGCGTCATGACCATGGCATGGGTCCTGCTGGCCCTTCCGAACCTGCCCGGACAGCCGGTTGACGCACGTTTCAAGATCTCGCACGTCCTGGTCATCCCCGGACTGCGACCCATTCTGTTCGCGCTGGCCACGTACATGATCGCGCACAACCTTCTCTACACGTACATCACCGACCTTCTTCTTCACCTGGGGATGGCCGACCAGACAGGCTGGGTGCTGTTCGCCTTCGGAGTCACCTCCGTGCTCAGCGTTCTCGTGGTCGGAACCCACATCGACCGACACCTGCGCAGGCTCGCCGTGAGCAGCACCCTGCTTCTCGGGGCCAGCGTGCTCGTCTTGGGCGTCGTCGCGGACGCACCGGTGCTGGTCTACGTCGCCGTCGCCGTATGGGGCTTCGCGTTCGGCAGTTCCCCGAGCCTGTTCGTGGGTGCCACGATCAACGCGACAGGAGGAGCCGGCGACGTCGCTCAGTCGATCACCATCACGGTCTTCTCCGCTTCTATCGCGGTTGGCGGTTTCATCGGCGGTCTCCTGCTCGCCGGCCTGGGCACTGCCTCGATCACCTGGGCGGCACTGATCCTCCTGATCGTCGCGGCCGCAACTGTCATCGGCAGCGCAAAGCATGCGTTTCCCAAAAATGCCTGATACTCATCCACTCTGCTGCACCCCGATGAACCGTCGCTGGGACAACCCAGACAACCGAGTGAGGAAATTCGCAAATGGGCGTTATCGATCAAACTCTTGCCGGCAGCATGCGAACCGGGAACTGCCTGTGCGGCTCGATCAGCTACCGATTCGACGCGCAGCCCGAGGCTGTCGTCCTTTGCCACTGTGCTCACTGTCAGCGCCACAGCGGCGCCGCATTCTCGGTCAACGTCCTGGTAGCGCGTGACGCCCTGGAAATTAGCGGCACACCCAAGTCGTACCAGACCGTCGGAGTGGAGAACGGCAACCTGCGGGACAGGCTTTTCTGCGGCGATTGCGGCACACCGATCTTCACCATTCTTCACGAACGACCAGAAATCATGATCGTCAAGGCCGGAACCCTCGATGACCCAACCAATCTGGAGCCGTCCGTCGAGGTGTGGTGGCGTCGAGCCCAGGGCTGGATCGAATCGAACCCGAACCGAGCGAGGTTCGACGGCGACGCGAAGTAGCGGCGCGCCAAGGACATCGCACCGCCCCGGGGACATCTTCCGGGATCTCGAGACGCCAGGACAAGGAACAGACAATGCTGCGCCTACATGGCGACACCACAGCAGGGCCAGATGGGTAGAGTCGAACCCTTCCGGACACGCAAGATCAAAATCTGTCTGACGCGGTGCTGGCAATAATCCCTGTGCGGTCTTTGTCGCGGGGTCCGGTATGGCCATAACACGTTGGCCCGCCGTCCAAAGCACTGCCCCGGACAGCGGGCCAACGTGTGCCGGAGTGTGCGGCGAAGGGCCGCTGGTTACCGGCCACCCTTCGGTTGTTCATGTCCGTCAACGACGGTCAGTCGAAGGTGATGACGGACCGCTTGCCGGAGTGGCCCTTGGCCATGTTGTCGAGCACCGTGTTCGCGTCGCGCAGGTCGATCTCGGTGATGTCGGGCAGGATGCCGTGCGCCACCGAGAACGCGAGGGTGTCGCGGAGGTCGTGCGGGGAACCGGACGGGTTGACCATGACGTGCAGCCGGTTGAGGACCATCTGCTGGGTGGGCAGGGTCAGCGGTCCGGGGTCGTACCCGCACAGCACGAGCCAGCCGTCGGGCGCCAGGCCGGCAAGTGTCGCCGCAAGTGGTCAGGCGCTGCTGCTCCCGGGATGGCTGGCGCCGGCCGGCGTCTCGGTTCGCCTAAGCCACGTCTGTAGGTGTGCTGCAGATCGATGTGGAGCGTTGCAGGTGGGCTTGCTGGGTCCGCCGTAGTTCCGTCATTCGAGACACCGATCCCACGGGCAACGTCCTGAGTAGGTCCTTCAAGCTTGTGACCTCTTCGGCGGACCCGAAGACGTCAACGTCGCTCCACGGCGGCGGTAGGGCGTGTCCGCTCATGCCGAGATCCGGATGTTCGTCGAGACCGTCAACCGGTGAGCTGAAACAGCATGTGAACCCAGCACGCCTCGCTCACTGCGGGCGCTGAGCCGAGCAGGGCGTGCCACACTGGCGCCATGGCCAGACCTCAGACGGTCGACGAGTACATCGACGGCTTCACCGGACCGGGCCGCGAGCTGCTTGAGCAGCTGCGGGCACTGGCCCACGAGGCGGTTCCGGAGGCGAGCGAGGCGATCAAGTGGGGTTATCCGGCGTGGGTGCACCCCTCCGGAACGATCCTCTTTATGGTCAGTGGTCACGCTAGA
>NZ_JBEZGJ010000044.1:0-43916 GCF_040649965.1 Micromonospora sp. NPDC048843 | reverse complement strand
CGGAGTTGGAGCGGCTGCGACACGCCGTGCCGGCCGCCGAGGTACCCCGGTCGACCAGCGGCAGCGAGCGTAGCGCGCGCTCCAGGTGCCACTGCAGGTGAGCCGCGACAAGCCCACTGCACTCCCGACGTACGGCGGCGTCGGTGGCGTCGGCGATCACCCAGTCGCCGGAGGTCAACGCGGACATCAGATCGATGGTGGCCGGGGCGGGATGAGCCGCTCCGGGTGGCCGACAATCCGGACAGACCGCGCCGCCGGCCGGCACCGAGAACGCCCGGTGCCGCCCGGGCGTCCCGCAGACCGCACAGGCGACCAGCGCCGGCGCCCAGCCGGCCAGGGACATCCCGCGCAGCAGGTACGCGTCGAGCACCAGGGTGGTGGCGTGCTCACCCCGGGACAGTGCCTTCAGCGCGCCGATGGTGAGCTGGAACAGCCGCAGCGACGGCTCCCGTTCCACCGGGGTCAGCCGCTCGGCGGTCTCGGCGATCGCGCTGGCCGCCGTGTAGCGCGGATAGTCGCCCAGGAACCGCTTGCCGTACAGGTCGATGCCCTCGACCTGGCTCACCGTGTGCAGAGAACTGCCGTGGTTGCCCTTCGGGTCACCGGCGAGCTGGAGGTCGACGTGGCCGAACGGCTCCAGCCGGGCACCGAACTTGCTGGTGGTGCGGCGGATCCCTCGAGCCACAGCCCGCAGCCGGCCGTGCCGGCGGGTGAGCAGGGTGATGATCCGGTCGGACTCGCCGAGCTTCTGCACACGCAGCACCACCGCGTCGTCGCGGTAGAGCTGTCGGCGATACCCGGCCATCGGACCATTCTCCCTCGGGGTGTGAAATCAGGGTTGGTTCGGGGTGCAAGCGCGGATGAACCCCGATGCGGCCACCTCGTGCTCGGTCGTAGCGTGCTGGTCATGGCACTGCACCTGACCACCACCCCCCGCCGTCGTCGCGTCGCCGCTCCCGTCGCGCTAGGGCTCGCCACCACGCTCATCGTGCTCACCGGGTGCGACAACCTGTCGTTCCGTCGGCTCGACTACGACAACACCGAGGCGGTACGGATCACCACGGTCCGGCTCTCCGGGGGCTCGGGCGACGTGGTGGTCCGCGGCACCGGCCCGGCGTCCGAGGTGCGGATCAAGCGAGTGGTTCGCTACCAGGGCGGCGAACCGGACAACACCCGCTACGAGATCAAGGGCAGCGAGCTGGTGCTGGACACCGACTGTGGCTCACGGTGCAGTGTCTCGTACGAGGTGACGGTGCCGGAGGGTGTGGCGGTGCAGGGCGAGACCAGCTCCGGCAACGTCGAGCTGAGTCGGGTCGGCACCGTGGAGCTGCAGGTGCGCTCGGGCGACGTGCGGATCTCCGGTGCGTCGGGCGCGGTCGGGGTGGAGGCCCGTTCCGGCAACATCGAGGTGAGTGAGGCCGCCGCGGCGGTACGGCTGCGTGCCTCGTCCGGAGACATCAGCGCACGCCGGCTGGGCGGCACTGTCGACGCCGAGGCCAGCTCGGGCAATGTCAACGTCGAGCTGGACAAGCCCGCCTCGGCCCGGGTCCACGCCTCCAGTGGTGACGTCACGCTTGTGGTGCCGCAGGGCAGCTACCGGGTCCGGTCCAGCGCCGACTCCGGCGACAAGACCGTCACCGTCGCCGACAACCCGGCGGCGTCCCTGGTGCTCGACGGTTCGGCAAACAGCGGCAACCTCACGATCAGCGAGCGTTGATCTCGGCTCTCGCTGATCGTCCACCGCTGCCCGACCGAGGGCGATCGTGCCGCCGGTCGGGCAGCGGTGAATGAGGTGAGTCAGAAGCCCAGCTTGCGCAGTTGCCTCGGGTCGCGCTGCCAATCCTTCGCGACCCGCACGTGCAGGTCGAGGTAGACCCGACCGCCGAGCAGCTCCTCGATCTGCTTGCGGGCGTTGGTGCCGACCTCCTTGAGCCGACTCGCCTTGTGCCCGAGCACGATGGCCTTCTGGCTGGGCCGCTCCACGTACAGGTCGGCGTAGATCTTCATGACCTGACCCTCGGGGATCATCTCCTCCACCACCACGGCGATGGAGTGCGGCAGCTCGTCGCGGACCCCCTCCAGGGCGGCCTCCCGGATCAGCTCGGCGACCAGCACCTGTTCCGGGTCGTCGGTGAGCATGTCGTCCGGGTAGAGCTGCGGCGACGGTGGCAGGTACTTGGTCATCACGTCGACGAGGGTGTCCACCTGGTGCCCGGACACCGCGCTCACCGGCACGATCTCGGCGAACTCCCCCATCTTGCTGACCGCCAGCAGCTGCTCGGCCAGGCGACGCTTGTCCACCAGATCGGTCTTGGTGACCACCGCCAGCACTGTCGCCTTCAACTCGGCCAACTCGCCGGTGATGAACCGGTCACCGCGCCCGACCGGCTCGTCGGCGGGGATACACAGGCCGATCACGTCGACCTCGGTCCAGGTGGACCGGACCAGGTCGTTGAGACGTTCGCCGAGCAGCGTACGGGGGCGGTGCAGGCCCGGCGTGTCGACGAGGACCAGCTGCGACTCCGGTCGGTGCAGCACCGCCCGGATGACGTGCCGGGTGGTCTGCGGCTTGTTCGAGGTGATGGCGATCTTGGTGCCGACGATGGCGTTCGTCAGCGTCGACTTGCCGGCGTTGGGGCGACCGACGAAGCAGCCGAACCCGGCCCGGTACGGACGCGCCTCCGGGTCCTGCACCGGGCTCACTGGGTCACCGTGCCGAGGACAGTGCCGTCCGGAGCGGCCACGTGGACCGGTGCGTCCGCCGCGAGGTCCCGTACCGCAGCGTGCCCGGCACCATCCAGCGTCGACGCCTCGGTCACCACCACCGCCGCCTCCAACCGAGTCGCCCCGGCCGCCACTGCCGAAGCGACCGCCAACTGCAGCGCGGTGAGCGTCAGCGACGGCAGCGCGACGCTGGCAGCCGCGTACGTCCGGCCGTCCTGGTCGCGAACCGCGGCGCCCTCCACGGCGCCGACCCGCGCGCGGGCTCCCCGGGCCAGGACGACGAGCTTGCCGTCCTCGGCGCTCAGCGCGCCCGACGCGGTGGGGGTGGGCCGGGCGGCAGGCGCGGCGGGTGTGTCAGGCATCGGCGGGTTGCCTCTCGTCGTCTCGATAGTTGTCAGTGTCGTCTCCGGGGCCAGCGTGCTCGCCGCGCCCCGCGGTGTCCTGTTCATCGCCCGGCTCCACCCGACTGACCAGGACGGTGTCGATTCGGTTGCGCCGGCCGGTGGTGCCCTCGGCGACCAGGCGGAGACCGGCGACCTCGGCCTCGGCACCTGGGATCGGCACCCGCCCCAGCGACTGGGCGAGCAGACCGCCGACCGTCTCCACCTCGTCGGTGGGCAGGTCGGTGTCGAACATCTCGCCGAGATTCTCCACCGGCAGGCGAGCGGTCACCCGCACCGAGGAGTCCGCCAGACGTTCGACGGGCGGGCGCTCGACATCGTACTCGTCGGTGATCTCGCCGACGATCTCCTCGAGGATGTCCTCGATGGTGACCAGACCGCCGGTGCCGCCGTACTCGTCGACCACGATGACCAGGTGGTTGCGGGCCGCCTGCATCTCGGACAGCAGGTCGTCGACCGGCTTCGACTCGGGTACGAAGGTCGCCGGGCGCATCAGCTCGGCCACCGGCAACTGCTCGGCCCTCGGGTCCCCGCCACGGGAGCGCCGGATCAGGTCCTTGAGGTAGAGCACCCCCAGCACGTCGTCGACGCTCTCGCCGATCACCGGGATGCGGGAGAAACCGGAGCGCAGGAAGAGCGCCAGCGCCTGCGCGAGCGTCTTGCCCTCCTCGATCCACACCATCTCGGTACGCGGCACCATCACCTCACGGGCGATGGTGTCGCCGAGCGCGAAGACGGAGTGGATCATCTGGCGTTCGCCGTGCTCGACAACGCCGCGCTGCTCGGCCAGGTCGACCAGCTCCCGCAGCTCCACCTGGGTGGCGAACGGACCTTCCCGGAAACCGCGCCCCGGGGTGACCGCGTTGCCGATCAGGATCAGCAGCGACGCGAGCGGGTTGAGCGCCCGGCCCAACCAGCGGACCAGCGGCGCCACCGCACGACCCACCGCGTAGGCGTGCTGCCTGCCGATGGTGCGCGGGGCGACGCCCACCACCACGAAGCTGACCACTGTCATCGCGCCGGCGGTCACCAGCGCGGCCCGCCAGCCTGCGCCGAAGCTGTCCACCGCCACGAGCGCCACCAGCGTGGTGGCGGTCAGCTCGGCGAGCAGCCGCAACAGCAGAAGCAGGTTGAGGTGCCGGACGACGTCGCCGGCCACGACCTGGAGGGTACGAGCGCCGCGCACGCCGTCGCGGGCCAGCTCGGCGGCTCGTGCCGGTGAGACAGCGGCGAGGGCCGCCTCGGTCATCGCGATCAGGCCGGCCAGCACCACCAGACCGGCCGCGAAGACGATCAGCTGAAAGTCGGGAAGGCCGGCGGTGGCGCCGGCCGCGAGTAACGGAGGAGTGGACATCACTGGGTGCGGGTCGACCGCCAGCTCGCCAGCAGCCGAGCCTGGAGTGCGAACATCTCCCGCTCCTCCTCCGGCTCGGCGTGGTCGTAGCCAAGCAGGTGCAGCACCCCGTGCACGGTGAGCAGGTGCAGCTCGTCGGCCGGCGCGTGCCCGGCGGTCGCCGCCTGCTTGGCCGCCACCTCCGGGCAGAGCACGATGTCGCCGAGCAGGGCGGGCTCGCCGCCGGCCGGTGCGGACTCACCCGGGCCGTGGTCGACGCTGCCCTCGTCCATGGGGAAGGCGAGCACGTCGGTCGGGCCGTCGCCACCCATCCAGCGGTGGTTCAGCTCGGTCATGTAGTCGATGTCGACCAGCAGCACTGACAGTTCGGCGAGGGGGTTGACCCCCATCTCGTCGAGGGCGTGCCGGGCGACGGCGAGCACGGCGTCGGTGTCGACGTCGACACCGGACTCGTTGGCGATCTCGATGGACAACTGCTTTCCTCTGCTTTAGCGGCGGCGGGCGGCCCGGCCGCCCTGGGCGGGTCGCCCAGGCACGGCGTGAACGCCCTGCGCCTGCTGGTTCTCCCGCTCGGCGTCCCAGCGGGCGTACGCGTCGACGATCTCCCCGACCAGCTGGTGGCGGACCACGTCAGAGCTGGACAACTGGGAGAAGTGCACGTCGTCGACGTTTTCCAGGATCTCCCGAACCACCCGCAGGCCGCTGCTCGTCCCGCCGGGAAGGTCCACCTGGGTGATGTCACCGGTCACGACGATCTTGGAGTTGAAGCCGAGTCGGGTGAGGAACATCTTCATCTGCTCGGGCGTGGTGTTCTGCGCCTCGTCCAGGATGATGAACGCGTCGTTGAGCGTCCGACCCCGCATGTAGGCGAGGGGGGCGACCTCGATCGTGCCGGCGGCCATCAGCTTCGGGATGGTCTCCGGGTCGAGCATGTCGTGCAGCGCGTCGTAGAGCGGGCGCAGGTACGGGTCGATCTTCTCGTTGAGCGTGCCGGGCAGGAAGCCCAGTCGCTCGCCCGCCTCGACCGCCGGCCGGGTGAGGATGATCCGGTTGACCTGCTTGGCCTGCAACGCCTGGACGGCCTTCGCCATCGCCAGGTAGGTCTTTCCGGTGCCGGCCGGGCCGATGCCGAAGACGATGGTGTGGGTGTCGATCGCGTCGACGTACTTCTTCTGCCCGAGCGTCTTGGGGCGGATGGTGCGCCCGCGCCGGGAGAGGATGTTGAGTGTCAGGACCTCGGCGGGCCGCTCGGCGCTGCCCTGCTCGAGCATGCCGACGGTACGCCGGACGGCGTCAGTGGTCAGGGTCTCGCCTTTCTCGATGAGTTCGAGGAGCTCGCTGAAGACCCGCTCGGCGAGGGCGTTGTCAGCGGGGTCACCGGTGATGGTGATCTCGTTGCCGCGGACGTGCACGTCACTGGTGACCGAGCGTTCGACGAGTCTGAGGATCTCGTCGCCTGCGCCGAGCAGATTGACCATGATCTTCGGGTCGGGCACTGTGATCCTGGTCTGCACCCGGGGCGGGCCGGGAGGTGGGGTGCCGGTCATAGGTTGGGCCGAAGGGCCCTGCGCCACCTGCTCTCGATCTCGGCGCCGGCCTCCTGGCCTGGCGTGCGGACGTTACACCCATCGTATCGGTTCAACGCGGGCCGCATCGCGCCCATTTCCGCTGGCCGCGATCAACTCCCGGCCCGGAAGTCGTACCTGTCGAAGGTCTCCTGGTGGCGGGTGAACCGGTACGTCGCCCAGTGCATCCGGACCACCGCGCCGGCCTCATCCCGGGTCAGCCGCAGCAGCTCACCGACCTCCCGACCGGAGACCACCCGGAACACGTCCGGCTGGTCCGGCAGCGGGGTGAAGATCGCCGGCGGACGTCCGGTCGGATCACCGACCCCCCGCGCCCGCAGGGTGCCGTCGTGCCAGGAGAAGACGTACTCGGAGCCCTCGCCCCACCAGCGGCCGAGCGCACCCCGCAGGGCCGCCGGCGCGGGTGCGCCGGGCCGCCAGGGCTCGATCTCGGCCGGGTCGTGCTCGACCGCCGCGGCGAGCAGCCGGTGCGACAGGTCGAACAGTTCGCTCGCCGTTCCGGACGAGCCGAGCACCGCGGCGCCCATCGCGCCGGGTGTGCCGTCACCGCCGCGACGGCCGTACGCCCCGGCGAGGAAGCCGGGCATCGCCCCGTCGTGCCCCACGTGCATCACCCGCTCCCCCTGCGGGATCAGGATCAGCCCGAGCCCGAAGCCCGCGCCCCAGAGCGTCTCGTCGGTGGTGGTCAGCGGCCAGCGCATCTCGTCCAGGGTGGCCGGGGCGAGGACCGCGCCGGTCGGGTCCAGCGCCGCCGGGTCGGCCAGGAACGCCGCCCAGCGGGCCATATCGGTGGCGGTGCTCCAGAGCTGGGCGGCCGGGCCGACAGCGCCGAAGTCGGTCGGCGGTTCCGGGTGCGCCTCGTCGGAATACGCGTCGACCAGGAACCCGGTGGCCGCCGTCGGCAGTGGGGTCACTGTGGTGTCGGTCAGCCCCAACGGCGTCAGGATCCGCTCGGTGAGCGCCTGCGCCCAGCCGCCGCCGCGGAGCCGGGCGACGAGTTGGCCGAGGACGGCCACGCCCAGGTTGGAGTAGTGGAACCGCCGGCCGGTCGGCAGCACCCGCTCGGCTCGGCCCAGCTCGGCGACCAGTTTGTCGTCGTCCGGTGCGCGCAGGCTGTCCCACACATCGCCGAACGGCTCGCGTTGCAGGCCGCCGGTGTGCGACAGCAACCGGCGTACGGTCAGCTCGCCGTGCGCCGGCAGGTCCAGGTGCCGTCCCACCGGGTCGTCCAGGTCCAGCAGCCCGTCGTCGCGGCACTGTAGGACCAGCACCGCTGTGAACGTCTTGGTGATCGAGCCGATCCGGAACTGGGTGCCCGCGCCCAGGGGGCTGTCGGTGCCGGTCTCGCCGACGGTGCAGCTCCAGAGCGGTCGGTCGGCCCGGTGCAGCGCCGCGGACACCGCCGGCACCCGGGCTTCGGCCTGCACCCGCCGGACCAACCGGTCCAGGTGCTCATCCGCCCGAGAGCCAGGCGCCGCACCTCCGGTCACGCCCCCGCTCCGCTTCGCTGCGCGTCGGCGTGAGGCACCCCACTGAGCCTTCTGGTTCGCTCGCTGCGCTCGCTCACGCCAGGTCCCGGGCGAGCATCGGGCCGAGCGGCGCACCACCGAGCAGGTGCGCGTGCACGTGGAAGACCTCCTGCCCGCCGTACGCGCCGGTGTTGAACATCAGCCGGAAACCGTCGCCGAGCAGCCCCTCGTCCTCGGCCACGGCGGCGGACGTCGCCAGCACGTCGGCGGCCAGCGCCGGGTCACCCTGGGCGAGCGTGGCGACGTCGGCGTAGTGCTCCTTCGGAATGACCAGGACGTGCACCGGCGCCTTCGGGTCGATGTCGCGGAAGGCGAGCGTGGTGTCGGTCTCCCGGACCACTGTGGCCGGAATCTCCCCGGCGACGATGCGGCAGAACAGGCAGTCGGATCCCATCGGGGCAGTGTAAGGACTAACGGGCCGGGAGCACTCCGGCGCAGCACGCGCCGGAGTGCTCCCGGCCCGTTCGTAGGCCAAGGCACTGCTGAGGCAGGATGGCCGGCATGACGGATCGGGCGGTACTCGTGACCGGGGCCTCGCGCGGGATCGGCCGCGCCGTGGCGAAGGCGTTCGCAGCCGGCGGCGACCGGGTGGCCATCCACCACCGCGACTCCGCCGACGCGGCCGAGGAACTGCGCGCGCACCTGCCGGGCACCGGGCACGCCGTGGTCCGCGCCGACCTCACCGATCCGGACGCGGTCCGGGTCATGGTCGACCGGGCCGCCGAACTGCTCGGCGGACTGGACGTGCTGGTCAACAACGCCGGGACGTACGGCGACCGCGACGACCCGCACCCGATCTTCGGCGCCTCGTACGAGGAGTGGCAGAAGCGCTGGCGGCAGGTCATGGAGACCAACCTGACCGGCGCCGGCAACGTCACCTGGTGCGCCGCCCAGCACATGCGCGAACGCGGCGGGCGGATCGTCAACGTCTCGTCCCGTGGCGCGTTCCGCGGCGAACCGGAGCAGCCGGCGTACGGCGCCAGCAAGGCGGGGCTGAACGCGCTGGGCCAGTCCCTCGCCGTGGCGCTCGCGCCGTACGGCATCACCGTCGCCACCGTCGCGCCGGGCTTCGTGGCGACCGACATGACCACCGAGCACCTGCGCGGCGAGCGGGGCGCGGCCATCCGGGCGCAGAGCCCGTTCGACAGGGTGGGCCAACCGGAGGAGATCGCCGCCGCCGTGCACTGGCTGGCCTCGCCGCAGTCCGAGTGGGCCTCCGGCACTATCGTCGATCTCAACGGTGCCTCCTACCTGCGCAGCTGAGGTCGACGCCGTCGGCAGATCACCCGGCCGGGGAGGTGGTTGGCGGTTCGCGGAAGGGTAAGTCCCACCGACATGGCCGACTCCGCGCTGCTGGACCTCACCGCCGACTACCGGGTGGCCGATGGCCACGACGACGACCCTGTCCTGCTCCGCCCCGACGGCACCCCCGTCGAGACCTGGCGCGAGGACTACCCGTACGACGAGCGACTGGACCGCGACGAGTACGACCGCGACAAGCGGCTGCTCCAGATCGAGCTGTTGAAGCTCCAGGACTGGATCAAGGAGTCCGGCGAGCGTCTGGTGATCCTCTTCGAGGGCCGGGACGCGGCCGGCAAGGGCGGCACCATCAAACGCTTCATGGAGCACCTCAACCCGCGTGGCGCGTCGGTGGTGGCGCTCGCCAAGCCGGACGAGCGGGAAGCCGCCCAGTGGTACTTCCAGCGCTGGCTGGCACACCTGCCGGCGGCCGGCGAGATCGTGCTGTTCGACCGTTCCTGGTACAACAGGGCCGGCGTGGAGCGGGTGATGGGCTTCTGTAGCCGCAAGGAGTACCTGGAGTTCCTGCGGCAGGCCCCGGAGCTGGAACGGATGCTGGTGCGCTCGGGCATCCGGCTGGTCAAGTTCTGGTTCTCCGTCTCCCAGAACGAGCAGCGCACCCGGTTCGCGATCCGCCAGGTCGACCCGGTCCGGCAGTGGAAGCTGTCCCCGATGGACATCGCCTCACTCGACCGGTGGGACGAGTACACCGAGGCCAAGGAGGCGATGTTCTTCTGGACCGACACGGCCGACGCGCCGTGGACGGTGGTGAAGAGCAACGACAAGAAGCGGGCCCGGCTCGAGGCGATGCGGCACGTGCTGCACCGCTTCGACTACACGGGCAAGGACCCCGACGTGGTCGGCGCACCGGACCCTCAGATCATCGGGCCGGCCGGGCTGGACCTGGGGCCGGAGGAAGAGGTGGTGCCGGTGTTTCCCCGGCCCTGAACGAGCCCGAGGCCCACTGTCACCAGCGACCGAGGCGGGTGGCGAGCACGCTGAGGGCCGCCACGCCGGCGGTGGAGGTGCGCAGCACGGCCGGCCCGAGACGTACGGGTCGCCCGCCGGCCTCGGTGAAGGCGGTCAGCTCGGTCGGGGCGATGCCACCCTCCGGGCCGATCACCAGCACGATCTCGCCGGTGGAGGGCAGATCGGCGGTAGTGAGCCGGTCCTGGGCCTCCTCGTGCAGCACGAACCCGGCGGCGGCACCGGCGATCCGCCGAGCCACAGTGGCGGTGGACTCGTCCGGCGCACCGGCCACCACCGGAAGCCACGGCCGGCGGGCCTGCTTGGCCGCCTCCCGGGCGGTGGCCACCCACTTCTCCCGGGCGCGTACGCCCCGGTCGCCGCGCCACTGGGTCACCGAACGGGAGGCCGCCCAGGGCACGATCTCGTCCACCCCGACCTCGGTCATCGCCTGCACGGCCAGCTCACCTCGGTCGCCCTTGGCGATGCCCTGCACCGTCACCAGACGGGGTACTGGCGCGTCCGCGTACCCCCGGGAGGTGATGGTGACCTCCAGGCTGCCCCGGCCGACGGCGGTGACCACTGCGGCGGCCGTGCCACCCCGGCCGTCGGCGAGCAGCAGCTCCTCGCCGACGCGCAACCGCTGCACTGTCGCGGCGTGGTGCCCCTCGGGGCCGTCCAGTGTCAGCGCGTCGCCGGTGGGCAGCGCCTCGACCAGGAACAGCGGCGCGGACACCTCAGGCGTGCCCGTTGAACGCGTCGCGCATCCGGGAGAAGAAGCCGCCCTGCTTTGACAGCTCGGCGACCTCCTCACCACGGGTCTTGGCGAAGTCGCGCAGCATCTTCTCCTGGTCCGGATCGAGCTTGGTCGGCGTCCGCACGTCCAGGTGGACGTAGAGGTCGCCTCGGCCGGTGCCGCGCAGGTGCGGCACGCCCCGCGCGCGCAGTCGCAGCGTGCTGGCCGGCTGGGTGCCGGCCTTGACGTCGACGGTCTCCTCGCTGTCCAGCGTCTTGATGGTCAGCCGGGTGCCCAGCGCCGCCGCCGTCATCGGCACTGTGACCCGGCAGTGCAGGTCGTCGCCCTTGCGCGAGTACACGTCGTGCGGGCGCTCGTGGATCTCCACGTAGAGGTCACCGGCGGTGCCGCCGCCGGGGCCCACCTCGCCCTGCTGGGCCAGCCGGATCCGCATGCCGTCCTCGACGCCGGCCGGGATCTTGACGGTCAGCGAGCGGCGGGTCCGCACCCGGCCGTCGCCGGCGCAGGTGGGGCAGGGGTGCGGGATGGTGGTGCCGTAGCCCTGGCACACGGTGCACGGCCGGGCGGAGACCACCTGGCCGAGGAAGGTGCGCTGCACCGACTGCACCTCGCCCCGACCGCCGCACGCCTCGCAGGTCGCCAGGTGCGTGCCGGCGGCAGTGCCGGCGCCGGAGCAGGTGGTGCAGAGCACCGCGGTGTCGACGGTGATCGGGGCCTCGACGCCGAACGCCGTCTCGTGCAGGTCGAGTTCGAGTCGCAGGATCGCGTCGGCGCCCGGGCGGGTACGCGGCCGTGGGCCACGGGCGCCACCTCCGGCACCGCCGAAGAACGCGTCCATGATGTCCTGGAAACCGACGAACGGGCCGGCGCCTCCGGGACCACCCGGGCCGCCGGCACCGCCACCACCCGGGGCGAGCGGGTCGCCACCCAGGTCGACGATCTGCCGCTTCCGGTCGTCCGAGAGGACCTCGTACGCGGCGTTGATGTCCTTGAACTTCTCCTGAGCCTCCGGGTCCGGATTGACGTCCGGGTGGAACTGGCGCGCCAGCTTGCGGTAGGCGCGCTTGATCTCGTCATCGGAGGCTTCCCGGCTCACACCGAGAATGCCGTAGTAGTCCCTGGCCACTGCGTTCCGTGTCCTCATGTTCGTCTCGCGTTGCGCCGGTCGGCGGCCGCAGCCGGCCGCATCGGCCCTGACCAATCAGTTCTGGGCCAGCAACTCGCCCACGTAGCGTGCCACGGCGCGCACCGTGGCGATGTTGCCGGGGTAGTCCATCCGGGTGGGCCCCAGCACCCCCAGGCCGCCAACGATCGTGGTGCCCGGGCCGTACCCGGTGCTGACCACCGAGGCGGCGCGCAGGTTGTCGAACTCGTTCTCGTCGCCGATCAGCACCCGGGTCGTGCTCGGCTCGGTCTCACCGATGAGCTTGAGCAGCACGACCTCCTCCTCCAGGGCTTCGAGGATCGGCCGCAGGGAGCCCTGGAAGTCGAGCAGGCCGCCCCTGGTGAGGTTCGCGGTGCCGGCGAGCGCGATCCGCTCCTCGTGCCGCTCGACGAGCGTCTCCAGCAGGACGGTGGCGAGCGTGGTCATTGTCGGACGCAGGCCGGTCGGCGCTTCCTCGACCAGCGCCTGCACCAGCGGGGGCGTCTCGGACAGCCGGGCGTTGGCGAGCTTCTCGTTGATCAGTCGGCGCAGGTCGGTGACGTCGTCGGCGGGCACCGGCCCGGGCAACTCCACGAGTCGCTGCTCCACCCGCCCGGTGTCGGCGATCATGACGAGCATCAGCCGGGTGGTGGAGATCGGCACCAGCTCCAGGTGACGCACCGAGGAGCGGGCCAGGCTCGGGTACTGCACGACGGCGACCTGCCTGGTCAACTGGGCGAGCAACCGCACCGTGCGGTGCACCACGTCGTCGAGGTCGACAGCGCCGACCAGGAAGCGCTCGATGGCCCGGCGCTCGGCCGGGCTGAGCGGCTTGACCCGGGACAACCGGTCGACGAAGAGGCGGTAGCCACGGTCGGTGGGCACCCGGCCGGCGCTGGTGTGCGGCTGCCGGATGTAGCCCTCCTCCTCCAGCACGGCCATGTCGTTGCGGACAGTGGCCGGGGAGACCCCGAGCTGGTGCCGCTCGACCAGCGCCTTGCTGCCGACCGGCTCCTGGGTGGAGACGTAGTCTTCGACGATGGCGCGGAGCACTGCGAGTTTCCGGTCGTCGAGACCCATCCTCCGCACCTCCTGTCGCACGTCGGCCGCCGGCGCTCTGGGCCGGTCGGGCCGTCCTGGCACTCGACTGTAACGAGTGCCAGTCTACGTCGGCGGGCCCGCCGACGCGATGATCAACGGCCACCCTTCGGTGCGGCCCACACCACCCTGTGGGGCCGATCGGCCCACACTGCCAGGCGGTGTCGCTCTGGTGCGGCGTTGCCACTGGCACCTACCGTGACATCCATGACTGAACCTCCTCGCCCTCCCGGCTCGGGCGACCCCGGCAACTACCCGCCGGAGCCCACCTCCCCAGGCCCGTTTCCGTCGGCCGAGCCGCCCACCGCACCACTGTCCGGGGCACCCGGCCCAGCCGGCTATCCCCCGCCCGGTGGCTATCCGCCGCCCACCGGTGACCAACCGCCGTCAGGCGGCTACCCTCCGGCAGGCGGCTACCCCCCGCCCGGTGGCTATCCCCCACCCGGCGGCTACCCGGCCGGTGGGGCCTACGGCGGCCCCGGCGGCGGCTACGCCACCAACGAGGACAAGACCTGGGCGCTTGTCGCGCACTTCGGCGGCGCGCTCGGCGCGCTGGTCAGCTTTGGTCCGCTGGGCTTCGTCGCCCCGCTGATCGCCTACCTGGCCCGCGGCCAGCAGTCGCCGACCGTCCGGGCGCACGCCCTCGCCGCCCTGAACTTCCAGATCCTCTGGTCGATCATCGCGTTCGTGCTGCTCTTCGTGAGCTGGTGCCTGCTCTTCCTGCCCAGCATCGCCGTCGTGGTGATCCAGATCCTGTTCGGGATCATCGCCGGCATCAAGGCCAACGAGGGCACCCCGTACCGCTACCCGATGACTGCCAACTTCATCAAGTGAACCGGGCCGGCCGCTCCCCCGGCCGGTCCGGATCACCGCGGTCCCGGTCCGGGCAGCGGTGGGCCACTCAGGGCAGCAGGTCGCGGACGACAGCGTCGGCGAGCAGCCGCCCGCGCAGTGTGAGCACCGCCCGGCCGGCGGCGTACTCGTCGGCGGCCAGGAGGCCGCCGGCCAACGCCCGCTCGGCGCCGGCCCGGCCGGCGGCGTCGAGCACCGCCAACGGAAGGCCGCTGGCCAGCCGCAGCCGGAGCATCACGTCCTCCATGTGCGCCTCGTCGACAGTGAGCACCTCCCGGGCCAGGCCGGGAGACGCGCCGGCTGCCAACCGCTGGGCGTACGCCGAGGGGTGTTTCACGTTCCACCAGCGCACCCCGCCGACGTGGCTGTGCGCCCCCGGGCCCAGCCCCCACCAGTCCGCGCCGGTCCAGTAGAGCAGGTTGTGCCGGCAGCGGGCCTCCTCGGTGCGGGCCCAGTTGGAGACCTCGTACCAGGAGAGCCCTGCCGCGTCGAGCGCGGCCTCCGCGGCCAGGTAGCGGTCGGCGGCCACGTCGTCACTGGGGTACGCCAGCTCGCCGCGTCGCATCCGGGCGGCGAGCCGGGTGCCGTCCTCGACGATCAGGGCGTACGCGCTGACGTGGTCCACCCCGGCGGCGACGACCTGCTCCAGCGAGGCGGCGAAGTCCTCGGCCCGCTCCCCCGGGGTGCCGTAGATCAGGTCCAGGTTGACGTGCTCGAACCCGGCGTCGCGCGCCTCCAGGGCGGCGGCGGTGGCCCGGCCGGCGCTGTGTTTGCGGTCCAGGATCGCCAGCACCCCCGGGGAGGCGGACTGCATGCCCAGCGAGATCCGTGTGTAGCCGGCGGCCCGCAGCAGCTTCAACGACTCCGGGGTGACCGACTCGGGGTTGGCCTCGGTGGTCACCTCGGCGTCGGCGGCCAGCCCCCAGGTGCGGTCGATGCCGTCGAGGATGCGGGCCAGGTCGTCGGCGGGGAGCAGGGTGGGCGTGCCGCCGCCGACGAAGACGGTGTCGACCCGGGGCGGCGGGGTGTCGCCGAGCACCCGGCCGGCGAGCTTCAGCTCGGCCAGGACCGTGTCCGCGTACCCCTCGCGGCTCGCGCCGCCGCCCAGCTCGGACGCCGTGTAGGTGTTGAAGTCGCAGTATCCGCAGCGGCTGGCGCAGAACGGGACGTGCACGTACACGCCGAAGCCGCGCGCGCCGACCGCAGTGGTGGCGGTGGCGGGCAACGATCCGTCGACGGGGACGGTCTCACCATCTGGAAGGACGCCGGGCATGGCCACTAGTGTGCCCGGCATGACCTCTCCCGACGTCCTCGTGCGGGTCGCCACGGCCCGTGGGGTGACCACCCTCACCCTGGACAGCCCGCACAACCGCAACGCGCTCTCCACCGGCCTGATGACCCAACTGCTGGCTGGGCTGGCTGACGCGGTCGCCGACGAGGCGGTCCGTGTGATCGTGCTCGACCACACCGGCCCGGTCTTCTGCTCCGGAGCGGACCTGAAGGAGACCGCCGCGGCGTACGCCAGCGGGACGGTGCCGGCCGGCATGCTGGGTGACGTGCTCGCGGCGCTCTGGGAGTGCCCGAAGCCGGTGCTGGCCCGGGTCGGCGGGCCGGCGCGGGCCGGTGGGCTGGGCCTGATCGCCGCCGCCGACCTGGCGGTCTGCGCCGACGAGGCGACGTTCGCGTTCACCGAGGTCCGCATCGGGGTGATCCCGGCGGTGATCTCGGCGACAGTGCTGCCCCGGCTGCACCCTCGCGCCGCCGCCGAGCTGTACCTGACCGGCGACACCTTCGACGGTCGCCGGGCCGCCGAGATCGGCCTGGTGACGGCCTCGGTCCCGGCGGACGGGTTGGACGACGCGGTACGGGGCTACTGCGACTCGCTGGTGCGCGGTGCGCCCGGGGCGCTGGCCGGCGCGAAGGAGTTGCTGCGCCGACCGGGTACGGCCGAGTTGCGCGCCGATCTGGCGCGGCTCTCCGCCGTCTCGACCGGCTACTTCCTTTCCGACGAGGGGCGCGAGGGGGTCACCGCGTTCCGGGAAAAGCGACCGGCGCGCTGGGTGCCCGCTCTCGACGACTGAGGATGGGGGCGCCGCCGTCGTTCGGCGGCGCCCCGGTGTCCTGCCGGGTCACCAGGCGGTCGCGCCGCCGTCGACCGGGTAGTTCGCCCCGGTGATGTACGACGCCCGGTCGGACGCGAGGAAGACCACCAGCTCGACGACCTCCTCGGGGCGCGCGAAGCGCTTGAGCAGCGTCTTGGCGGTGATGGCGTCCCGGGCCTCCTGGTTGTCGCCGAGGTCGCGTTCGCTGGCCGGGGTGAGTGTGGGCCCCGGGCTGACCGCCACCGCGCGGATGCCGTGGGGCGCGCCTTCGAGCGCGAGCTGTCGCGTCATCCCGATGATGCCGGCGTTCGCTGCGGTGTGACCGACCATCGGCGGGACGTGGCCGCCGATCAAGCCGGCCATGGAGGCGGCGCTGATGATGACACCGCCACCGCGTCGGACCAGGTGCGGCCAGGCGAACTTCGACACGAAGTACGGAATGTCGAGTTCTCCGGTGATGGTGTAGCGCCAGTCCTCCACGGAGAAGTCGGGCATCGGGCCGAAGCGGAGCGCGGCCGCGTTGTTGTAGACCACGTCGAGGCCACCGTAGGCGGCGGCAGCGTCGTCGACGAGCTTGCGTACCTGCTCGGGGTCGGTGAGGTCGACCGGCGCGATGCCGGTCATCTCGCCGCCGGCGCGGCGGACGAGTTCGACGGTCTCGTCGTTACCGGCGACCTGGAGGTCGGCCCCGACGACCTTCGCGCCCTCGCGGGCGAAAGTCAGCGCCGCGACGCGGCCCAGACCACCGCCGGTGCCGGTGATCAGAACGACCTTGCCATCGAGCGTTCCCATGGAACTCCTCCTCGTGCGGTGACCCACGCGTCCGACTATGCGGTGGTAGGTCGAATTGACATGTCAACCGGGTTAAGTCCTTGACCGGTCAATCGCTTCCCGATATCGCTTACCCGGTGACGCTCACGACAGCCCCGCACCGGGGCGGGTGACAGAACGACGCAGCAGGTGAGATCGAGACCAGAGCGGGAACGTCGCCAACCGGTACGCGACAGCGGAGGCGCCCCCGAACCGGTCAGAGTCGGCCAGGTTGGGCCCGAACCGCGCGGACGACCCGGACAGCGCCTGCGGGGACGTACGCTTGGCGAACTGTCGATCTGGGGGTGTGGGTGCGAACTCGGGCAACCGTGGCGGGTGGAGTGGTGCTCATCCTCGTCGCCGTGATCGCGATCTGGCTCGTCGTACGACAGGTCGGCGACAACCTCAGGTTGCCGCTGGTGGCACGGAAGTGCACGGTGCAGGCCGACGGACGTGTCGCGCTGGACGCCGACCAGATGGCCAACGCGGCGACCATCGCGGCAATCGGCGCGAAGCGCGGAATGCCCGAGCGGGCCGTCGTGGTCGCGCTCGCCACCGCGTACCAGGAGTCCGGGCTGCGCAACCTCGCCGACGGCGACCGCGACTCGGTCGGCCTGTTCCAGCAGCGGCCGAGCCAGGGCTGGGGCACTCCGGCGCAGATCCGCGACCCGCGTTACGCGGCCAACCGGTTCTACGCGGCCCTCAAGAAGGTGCGCGGCTGGGAGAAGATGCGGGTCACCGACGCCGCGCAGCGGGTGCAGCGCTCGGCGTTCCCCGAGGCGTACCAGAAGTGGGCCGACGACTCCGAGGTGCTCAGCCGGGCCCTGCTCGGCGACGCCAGCGGCGCGGTCACCTGCTCGGTGGGGCGCACCCCGGCGATGCACGGCGCGTCGGCGGCTGCGCAACTGACCCGCAACCTGGTGCTGGACTGGGGACTGAAGGGCACCGACCCGACCGACCCGACCGGGTTGGCGGTGACTCCGGGCGACCAGCGCGACGGCTGGCGGTACGCGCACTGGCTGGTCTCGCACGCCCAGGACCACGGCGTGAAGCGGGTCCGCTTCGGCGACCTGGAGTGGACCGCCCGCGAGGGCTCGTGGGGCCGGGTGGACGGTCGGCAGAACCCCGCCGGCCAGGTGGTGGCCGAGGTGTTCAACGAGGGTTGACCGACCCGGATCTCTTAACCGGCAGTCACCGCACAATCGGGCAATGCCCATCTAATCGCACTATTGATCTCCCGGATCTCACTCTGTGCGTTTCTCTCGCTGCGCGGGGTCCCACACTGGCCCAATCCCGCACCACACCCTCCCCGATGCCTGGACCGCCGCGTTACGATCGGCGGCCTGTGCCAGAAAAGGTTTCACCTCATGGGGAGGGGTACGACGCGGTGTTCGATTACGGCGACCGGACCGGTTACGAACCGATCAGCGACACTGACCGCAAGGAGTTCCACGAGCAGGGCTTCCTCCTGCTGCGCAACGTCCTGACGGAGGACCACCGGGCGGCGCTGGAGGCGGCGGTCGACCGCGTCTACGCGGAGGAGCAGGCCAAGGGCACCACCAAGAAGGACGGCACCCTGCACCTGCTGGGCTTCCTGGAGCGCGACGAGCTCTTCGGTGAGCTGCTGACCCACCCGATCGCCTTCCCGTACATGTGGGGGCTGGCCGGCTGGAACATCTACACCCACCACAACCACCTGGACGTCACCCCGCCGGCCGCCGAGCCGGAGAAGCCGTACTGGGGTTGGCACCAGGACGGGTACCGCCAGAACTCCGACCCGGAGACGATGGACCCGAACCTGCCTCGGCCGATGTTCTCGCTGAAGGTCGCGTACGTGCTGTCGGACCTCTCCGAGACCGGCCGCGGCGCCACCAAGGTCATCCCGGGCAGCCACCTGAAGAACTCGCTGTCCCGGCCGGCGGACCTCACCGTGCAGAACCCCGACCCGGAGGGCACGGTGGAGATCACCGCCAACCCGGGCGACGCCTTCATCTTCGACCGCCGGCAGTGGCACTCGCGGTCGACGAACCTGTCGACCATCACCCGCAAGATGCTCTTCGTCGGGTACACCTACCGGTGGATCCGTCCCCTGGACGAGCTGCACCCCGACGTGGACGGCGAGTGGTACCGCAACCGCACCCCCGTGCAGCGCCAGCTGATCGGTGAGGGCACCCACACCGCCAACTACTGGGGCATCAACTGGGACGGGTACGTCGACGACGAGATCCCGCTGCGTAAGGAGCTCAAGGAGCGCGGTCTGCTCGACCGCAACATCCCCTGGCTCCGCTGATCCACGGCTCGTAGGACGGCCCCCTGCCGACGCTCAGCGTTGGCAGGGGGCCGTTCCACGTTCGCGGACGGACCGCTCGGGCCGAGCCCGTTCCCGACCACCGGGGACCGCACTGTCGGTAGCGTGGCGGGTGCGCAGGTCGGGGCGTGGTGCGCAGGGCGTGGGGTGGCACAGGAGGCAGCGCAGTGACATCCGCTCCGCTCCCCCGGATCCTCCGCCGCCGCGGCGAGCCGGAATACCCGACCTTCCTGGAACTCTTCTTCGATCTCGTCTACATCTTCATGTTCTCCCGGCTCGCTGCCAGCCTGGCCGAGAACCTCACCGTCCGGAGCGCGGCGCAGACCGCCGTCCTGCTGCTGGCCGCCTGGTGGGTCTGGGTGCTGACCGCGTGGCTCACCGACCTGTTCAACCCCCGACTGCCGATCATCCAGGCGACAGTCCTGGTGGTCATGCTCGGCACCCTGCTGATGGCGATCGCGACGCCGTACGCCTTCGGTCGGTACGGGTGGCTCTTCGTCGCGGCGTACTTCGGTATTCACCTGGTCCGTGACGCCGTCCTGATCCCCGGCACCCGAGTGAACCGCCCGATCCAGGCCAGGAGCATCCGGGTCTTCTTCTGGTTCGGCGTCACAGTGACGCCCTGGGTGGCCGGAGTGTTCGTGGACGAGACCGCCCGACTGGTGCTCTGGTCGCTCGCGGTGGCGATCGACCTCGGCTCGGCTCGGATCGGCTGGCCGACGCCGAGGCTGGGGCGTACCGAGCTCGCCAGCCAGATCTTCACCGGTGTGCACCTCTCCGAGCGGCACCGGGCGATCTTCATCGTCGCCCTCGGCGAGTTGATCCTGAGCACCGGCACGGGGCTGGCCGGCAGCGGATTCACGGCTGGCGCGGTGGCTACCGGCGCTGTCGCGTTCGTCAGCGCGGTTCTCCTGTTCCAGCTCTACTTCCAGCGGGTCCAGCGGATCCTGGCACCACCGAGCGTCGCAACTGTGGAACGGGTCCGCTCCGGCACCTCCACCTCGTACAGCCACCTCGTCATGGTCGCCGGGGTGGTGCTGGTCTCGACCAGCACCTCGCTGGTCATCGACCGGCCGTTCGGTCGCGCCCCGGCCGAGCTGGTGGTCGCCACCCTCGGCGGACCGGTCCTGTTCCTGCTCGGCAGCGTCCTGTTCGACGCCGTGGTGACCGGCCGGATCCTCTGGTCCCGGGTGCTGGCGATCGTGGTGCTGTGTGCCGTGATGGCACCCGCGACACTCCTGCTCACACCCCTGACCGCCCTGGTGCTGGCGAACCTGGTCCTGCTGATCACCCTGGTCGGCGAAGGGTGGGCCGCGCGCAGCCGCCTGGTCGGGGCCGCCGCGCCATCGCGATGAAGCGCCGTCCGCGGCCCCGGGAAAGAGTCACCGCAGCATCGGCGGCGCCGGCGTTCGCGCGTGTCGCCGGGTGCTCAGCAGATTCGCCACGGCGATCAGGGCCAGCACGGCCATGGCGAGCAGCGCGACAAGCACCGGCGGCAGCAGGGGCGTGGCCGGCGCCACGCCCGCCAGCAGCACCAGCCCGGCCAGCCGGGACCTTGAGATCCGCCCGAACACCGTGAAGTCGAGGACACCCCGACCGACCAGGTACAACGCGGGGCCGCCGAGGATGACCGCGACCCACGACGACGGGGTCTCGCCCCACGGGCGGCTCACCACCAGGTGACTGGTGACCGCCGCGCCGACGATTCCGGCCACCATGATCAAATGGGTGACCGCGGCGGACTGGGTGAGCAGCGCCGGGTTGGACGACCTGGCGATCGCATCGGTCAGCAGCTCACCGGCGCGGTAGATGTAGATCCGCCACATCAGCACCACCGTGCTGAACACCACCACCAGCGCCCAGGCCCGTTCCATCGTGTACTCGCTCATGCTGAAGGTCGTTCCGGTCACGAAGAGCGAGACACCGAGCGCGACGATGACGAACTGCCGGTACCGCTCGGCCACCCGCCCGCCGACCAGCCGCCAGTCGCGCGGTCGTGAGCGACCGATCCCGGGCACCGGCCAGCCCAACGCCGCTGCGCCGTACTCGACGACGACAGCGAGCACCCAGATCGCCAGTTGCCCCGAACCGCCGACGAGCGCCCCACCAATCCAGCCGATGCCCGCGACGGCCTCCCAGATCAGGATGCGGATGCTGCGACGCGGCGGTCTCCTGAGCGAGACGACCAGGATGTAGTAGGCCGCCGTACTGAGGTGGATGACCACGTACGTGGTGGCGAAGAGCAGCCGGCGATCGCCGTACGCATCGGCCGCGAGCGCGGCCAACAGCAGGCTGGCGGCCGCCACCCAGATGAACTGCCCCTGCCCGGCAGGGCGGGTCAGGTCGACGCTGTCCGCCGTCCACACCGTCAGCGCCCAGATCATCGTGAACCCGAGCAGCAGCACCAGCGTCTCCGCGACGCCCGTCCAGGTCAGGTTCTCGGTCAACACCGTCGCCAAGGTGACCAGCGCGAAGACGTAGACGAGGTCGAAGAAGAGCTCCAGGAACGCCGGACGCTCCAGGCCCGGATCGGGGGGTGACGCCCCTGCGGCACCGCCGTCCGTCGCCATCGACATCGCGCTCCACCCGGTCCCCGCCGCACACCCTCCGTGGGGACGATACGGGCAAGTCCGACGCTGGACCCGTCATCGGGGTTCTTCCGGGTCGGATCCGCCGAGCCCGCCGGTGCTCGTCGCGGCGTCGAGGCGGATGCCGCCGGTGCTCGTCGCGGACGCCGCCGGTGCTCGTCGCGGCGTCGAGGCGGATGTCGTCGGGGTCGGTCAGCCCCGGGCGGCGAGGCGTCGTCGGGCCTTTTCCCTGATCGGCGCCGGCAGATCCTCGACGTCGAGCAGCCGGGGCAGCAACTCCGGTTCCAGGCTGGTCGCCCGGAACACCTCGCCGATGGTGACACCGTGCGCCGGCCGGTCCACCACCTCGACCGGGTCACCCGCGCCGACCTCCCCCTCGCGCAGCACCCGCAGGTAGGCCCCGGGCGATGCCCGGACGGTGAACCGCTTGATCAGATCCGGTACGCCCCAGAACCCGGCGAACGTGGTGCAGGGCGTACGCGGCTTGGTGACCTGCAACAGGGCCGAACCGACCTGCCACTGCTCGCCGATCACCGCACCCGTCACGTCGACCGCGTAGGTGGTCAGGTTCTCGCCGAAGCCGCCGGGCGGTATGGCGCGACCCAGTTCGGCCACCCACCAGGCGGCGTCCTCCTCCGCGTACGCGTAGACCGCCTGGTCCGGGCCGCCGTGCTGGGGCCGCTCAGCGATGAAGTCGCCCGCCACGCCGCCGGTGAGCAGCGACACCGGGCCGTCGACCGGCCGCTTGTCGATGCCGCTGCGACCGCTCGCGTCGCTGGCCCACCCAGCCTCGGTCACGATGCCGAGGTTCACCGCTGCCACCCTGCCCGTCATGACCGTCAGCCTAGTGGCGGTCCATGGCTGGGCAGGGCGGCAGCGTGGGGGTCGACATCCCGCACGTAGGCCGACGTCGGCCTCGGGCTGACGCGGGGTCAGCCCTTGACGGCGCCGGCCACCAGGCCGGAGACCATCCGACGCTGCACCAGCAGGAAGAAGATGATGACCGGCAGGGTGAACAGGGTCGACGCGGCCATCACCGGCCCCCAGTTGGTGTCGTCCCGACCGAAGAAGAAGGTCATCGCCACCGGAAGCGTGTAGCTGCCCTGGTCGTTGATGAAGGTCAGCGCGAAGATCAGCTCGTTCCAGGCGGTGATGAAGGAGAAGATGCTGGTGGCCACCAGGCCGGGCGCGACCAGCGGGAAGAGCACCCGGCGGAAGATCTGGGCCCGGCTGGCTCCGTCGATCGCCGCCGCCTCCTCCAACTCCTTCGGCACCGCGGCGACGAAGCCGCGCAGCATCCAGACCGCGAACGGCAGCGAGAAGCCGAGGTACGTGAGGATCAGGCTGGGCAGGGTGTTGTAGAGCCCGAGCCGCTGGATCATCAGGAACAGCGGGATGACCAACGCCTCCAGCGGGATCATCTGCACCACCAGCAGCATGATCAGGAAGCTGGTCCGCAGCTTGAAGCGGAACCGGGCCACAGCGGTCGCGGCGAGCAACGCCACCAGACCGCTGAGCACCACAGTCGAGACAGCTACCAACGCACTGTTGAGGAAGAAGTCGAGGAAGCTGACGCCGGGGATCAGGTTGCCGGTCAGGATCTCCCGATAGTGCGCCAACGTCGGATGAGTCGGCACCGGCTGCGGGGTGGCCGAGAAGATCTCGTTGCTCGGCTTCAGCGAGGTGGAGATCATCCAGTAGACCGGGAACGCCGCGAAGAGCGCGACCAGCAGCCCGGCGCCGTTGAGGGCGATTTTCTTCACGACTCGTCCTCCTGCCTGAGCACCATCCGTACGTAGAAGCCGGTGACCACGAGCAGGATCAGCGTGAGGATGACCGCGATGGCCGCGCCGAGCCCGTACTTGGGCGGCGGGGAGAAGGCTTCGGCGTACGAGTAGATGGCGAGCATGAACGTCGGCCGGTCCTGGGTGCCGCCGGCCAGCACGAACTGCTGGGTGAAGACCTTGAAGTCCCAGATCGTGGAGAGCACGATCAGGATCCCGAAGACCGGGCGCAGCAACGGGAAAGTGATCTTCCAGAAGACCCGCCACGGGCTGGCGCCGTCCACCCGGGCCGCCTCGTGCAGCTCACTCGGCACGCTCTTCAGACCGGCCAGCACGCTCACCGCGATGAACGGGAACGAGTGCCAGACCACCACCAGGGTGAGGATGGCGAAGAAGAGCAGTGGCGAGTTGAACCAGCCGTAGCCGGTCCAGTCGCTGCGCCCGAACAGGCTGTTCGAGAGACCGTCCGGCAACGCGTTGAACAACCACGTCACGAGGCCGCTCGTGTCGTCGAAGATCCACTTCCAGACGATGGTGCCGGTCAGCGCCGGCGTCGCCCAGGCGAGCATCACGCAGCTGGCCACGAACGTCGCCATCTTGCGACCGAGCCGGTTGAGCAGCAGCCCCACCAGGGTGCCGAGCACCATGGTGAGCAGCACGTTGGCCGCGGCGAACAGAACCGTGTTGCGCAGCACGGTCAGGAAGAACGGGTCGGAGAGGATGTCGACGTAGTTGCCGAACCCCACCCACGGCCACTCCCGATCGCCGCGCAGTTGCCGGACGCTGTTCAGCCGGTAGAAGGACATCACCACCACCTGGCCGAGCGGCCAGAGCAGCAGCACCCCGATGATCAGCAGAGCGGGCAGGAGCAGCAGGTAGGGCAGGCGGTCCACCCGGCGAGGCCGCCGCGCGGGGGTCTCCCGCGCAGCGGCCGTCTCCGGGTTTTTGGTCTGTGAGCTCACTTGCTGTTCAAAATGCCTTCCATCTCACCGGCCGCGTCGGCGGTAGCCTTCTCGACCGTCTTCTGACCCTTCATGACCGAGCTGTTCATCGCCTGGGTCACCGTCTTCGTCCGGCTGACCTCCACCCACTTCGGGGTGAGCGGCGTGAGCTTGGTGTTCTGCATCGTGGTGGCGAACGACGCCATCACCTTGTCGTTCGCGTACGCGTCACCGGAGACCAGGTCCTTGTAAACCGGGAAGAAGCCGAGGCTGCTCGCGAAGCTCTGTGCGTTCTTCTTGTTCAGCAGCACGGTCAGGTAGTCCCAGGCCAGGTCCTGCCGCTCGCTGTCCTTCCAGATCGCCACGTCCGAGCCGCCCGCGAAACCGGGCGCCGCCTTGCCATCCGGGCCGGGGATCGGGAACGTGCCCCAGACCTTCTCGATCTCGGGGTTGTCCTTCTTGATGGCGCCCTGCTGCCAGCTGCCGGCGAAGGCCATCGCGGCCTTGCCGGTGGCGAACTGGGTACGCGCGTCGATCTCGTTCCAACCCGCCGCCGCCGGCGGGGCGACCTTGTGCACTGTCACCAGGTCGGTCCAGAACTTGACGGCCCGCTGCGCCTCCGGCGTGGTGTAGCCGGACTTCCAGGTGCCGCCCTGGTTGCTGGCGATCTCGCCGCCGGCACCCCAGAGGAAGGAGTAGAAGGGCAGCTCGGAGTTTCCAGGCAGCGCGATGCCGTAGGTGCCCTTCTTCTTCGCCTGTACGGCCTTGGCCACTGTGACCAGCTCGTCCCAGTTCTTCGGGGGCTGCACGCCGGCCTCGGCGAACCAGTCGGTGCGGTAGTAGATGGCGCGCACACCGGCGTACCAGGGCACGCCGTACTGCTTGCCGTCGAGCTGAGCGTTGCGCACCAGGTCGGGCAGCAGATCCTTGCCGTCGGCCCAGCCGCCCATCCGACCACTCACGTCGGCGAGCGCCTCCTGGGCGGCCCAACCCTGAGTCTCGGTGTTGCCCAGCTCGGTGATGTCCGGCCCCTCACCGCCGGCGAGCGCCGCCTGGAACTTCTTGGGCGCCTCCAGCCAGGGGATGTACTGCACGACCACATCGGTGTCGGGGTGCTTCTGGCGGAACTCGGCCTCGACCCCGTCGAGGAAGGAGTTCTGCGCGTCCCCGCCCTCGCCCATCATCCAGACCGTGAGCTTGCTGTCGTCGGCCGCATCGTCGCTGGAGCCCCCACAGCCGGTCAGCACCATCGCGGCCGAGGCCACTATGGCGGTGACCGGGGCCAGCCGCTTCCACCTGTTCACGCCACTTCTCCCCTCGCGCCGCTTGGAACTAACCTTCTCCGCCGCACCCTAGTACGGAGAATTCCTTTACGACAGTGGGCGGGACTGGCCGAAGCGTGGCGACCGTACCGCAGCGGCCCGACGACCGGCACTCCAACATCCGGCCAAAGTCGGGCCTACCAGCACGAAAGAGCGCCCGGCTCTCGGCCGGGCGCCCTTTCCAGTCGTGCTGTTCCAGCAGTGGTGCTGTGTCGCCAGATGATGCCGGGTCGTTATCGGGTGACGCTGCGGCGGCGACCCACACCGGCCACCAGCGCGACAGCGATCGCGGCCACCACGACCTGCACCAGCAGCTCGCCCCAGTCGATGCCGCTCGTCTCGGTCGCGATGCCGATGGCCCGCGCCAGGACGGTGCCCAGCAGCGCGGCGCCGACACCGATCAGCAGGTGCAGCCAGATCGGCATGTTCTGCCGACCCGGGACGACCAGGCGGCCGAGCGCGCCGACGATGAGACCAACAACGATCGCAGTGATGATGCCCCACACGGTGAGCTCCACGGCCACCCTCCTTCAAGAATGTCTGACACACGGTTCGTGTGCTTCCTGTCGTGACCGTTAATTGCCCTACCCACCGAAAATCCAAACCGACTTCACTCACCAAACGATCACGACTTGGCCGACAGGGACACGTTCCACAGCGCTCCCACCAGCCGCCGGGCCGCCGGGCCGCCGGGCCGCCGAGCCGCCGAGCCGCCGAGCCGCCGGCGCATGATCAACACGAGGTCATTGAATCCGCGGCATTGGACCGACCGGGACACCGCGACATCACCAAAACCGAGTCGATCACTGGGTTCCAGCCCGCCGGGAACGTCGAGCAGGACGCGGCGACGGCCCTCGCGGCGGGCATAACACCGATGGGCGCCCGACCTGTCGGTCGGACGCCCATCGGAGGTGTCGCGGTGGTACGAGTTGGTGCTGTGGTGTTACCGGGTCACGCGGCGGCGGCCACCCACACCGGCCACCAGCGCGACAGCGATCGCGGCCACCACGACCTGCACCAGCAGCTCGCCCCAGTCGATGCCGCTCGTCTCGGTCGCGATGCCGATGGCCCGCGCCAGGACGGTGCCCAGCAGGGCCGCGCCGATACCGATCAGCATGTGCAGCCAGATCGGCATGTTCTGCCGGCCCGGGACGACCAGCCGGCCGAGCGCGCCGACGATGAGACCGACAACGATCGCAGTGATGATGCCCCACACGGTGAACTCCACGGTCGCCCTCCTTCAAAGAATGTGTGACACACGAGGTGTGTGCTTCCTGTCGTGACGGCTAAGTGCCCGAGCCACCGAAAGCCCAAACCGACTCACCTCAATCGACAACGCCACTCGTCAATGTTTTCGAGGTGCGTCGGTTGGCGCGTAAGTACGTCCACACAGGTAGGAGGCCATGTCGTCGACCCGCCGGCCCCAGCACAGCGACAGAAAATTTTCCGCGCCCGGCGGTCACACGCCCCACACGGGCGCGCTCGGCCGGCAGTCTCGGCGGCCCGCCAGACCCGACGGGGGGCAGTGCGGGCGAAGTGCGCGGAAACGCGACGCGCCCGGGTGCGGGTGGCACCCGGGCGCGTACGGCGGCGCGAACTACTTCTTGCCGGCGGCCTTGCCGTCGCCGGAGTCGGAGGAGAGGGCGGCGATGAAGGCCTCCTGCGGCACCTCGACCCGGCCGACCATCTTCATCCGCTTCTTGCCTTCCTTCTGCTTCTCCAGCAGCTTGCGCTTACGGCTGATGTCGCCGCCGTAGCACTTGGCGAGCACGTCCTTGCGGATCGCCCGGATGGTCTCCCGGGCGATGACCCGGCTGCCGATGGCCGCCTGGATGGGTACCTCGAACTGCTGGCGCGGGATCAGGGTGCGCAGCTTGGCGGCGATGGTGACGCCGTAGTTGTACGCCTTGTCCTTGTGCACGATGGCGCTGAACGCGTCCACCGGCTCGCCGTGCAGCAGGATGTCCACCTTCACCAGGTCGGACGCCTGCTCGGTGGTGGGCTCGTAGTCGAGCGAGGCGTAGCCCTTGGTGCGGCTCTTCAGCTGGTCGAAGAAGTCGTAGATGATCTCCGCGAGGGGCAGCGTGTAGCGCAGCTCCACCCGGTCGGCGGAGAGGTAGTCCATGCCGAGCAGGTTGCCGCGACGGCCCTGGCAGAGCTCCATGACCGCGCCCACGTAGTCGTTGGGCGTCAACACTGTGGCCCGGACCACCGGCTCGTACACCTCGGCGATCTTGCCGGTGGGGTACTCGCTCGGGTTGGTGACGACGATCTCCTCGCCGTCGTCGGTGATCGCCCGGTAGACGACGTTCGGCGCGGTGGAGATCAGGTCGAGGTTGTACTCGCGCTCCAGCCGCTCCCGGATGATCTCCAGGTGAAGCAGGCCGAGGAAGCCGCAGCGGAAGCCGAACCCGAGCGCGCCGGAGGTCTCCGGCTCGTAGTCCAGGGCGGCGTCGTTGAGCTTGAGCTTGTCCAACGCCTCGCGCAGGTTGGGGTAGTCGGACCCGTCGATCGGGTAGAGGCCGGAGTAGACCATCGGCTTCGGGTCCTTGTAGCCACCCAACGCCTCGGCCGCCGGCCGAGTGTTGATGGTGACCGTGTCACCGACCCGGGACTGCCGGACGTCCTTCACACCGGTGATCAGGTAGCCGACCTCGCCGACGCCGAGCGCCTCAGCCTTGACCATCTCGGGTGAGATGACACCGATCTCCAGCAGCTCGTGCACAGCACCGGTGGACATCATCTTGATCCGGTCGCGGGCGCTGATCCGGCCGTCGATGACCCGGACGTACGTGACGACGCCGCGGTAGACGTCGTACACCGAATCGAAGATCATCGCCCGGGCGGGCGCCACCGCGTCACCGACCGGTGGGATGAACTGCCGGACGATCTCGTCGAGGAGGTACGGAACGCCCTCGCCGGTCTTGCCGGAGACCCGGATGCAGTCCGCGGGATCACCGCCGATCAGGTGGGCCAGCTCCTCGGCGTACTTCTCCGGCTGCGCGGCCGGCAGGTCGATCTTGTTGAGCACCGGGATGATGCGCAGGTCGTTCTCGAGAGCCAGGTAGAGGTTGGCCAGGGTCTGCGCCTCGATGCCCTGCGCGGCGTCGACAAGCAGCACGGCACCCTCGCAGGCAGCCAACGACCGCGACACCTCGTAGGTGAAGTCCACGTGCCCCGGGGTGTCGATCATGTTGAGTACCGCTTGCTCACCAGCCCGCTCACCCTCGCGGATGGTCCACGGCATGCGGACGGCCTGGCTCTTGATGGTGATGCCGCGCTCGCGCTCGATGTCCATCCGGTCCAGGTACTGCGCGCGCATCTGCCGCGGGTCGACCACACCGGTGAGCTGCAACATCCGGTCGGCCAGGGTCGACTTCCCGTGGTCGATGTGGGCGATGATGCCGAAGTTCCGGATGCGACCGGGGTCGGTGGCACCAGGGGCGTTCGCGCCGGGATCGAGCTTCGGTGGCACAGCGGTCCGTTCTGGTCGGCTGACGTGAACAGGCCGGCGCGCCGCCGACCCCCTCTATGTTCCCACGCCGCCGGGGTGCGCCCACTGCGCGGGCGATGGAACGGCCCGAGGACCCCTCACTCCATCGGCGGCTCGACGAAGAGCGCGGCCAGCCGGGGCAGCCGGCGACGCGCCTCGTCCTCGTCGTCGAAGTCCCAGAAGTCGTTGAGATCCGGCGTCCGCACCGGGTCGCGGTCCGCCGGCAGTTCGGTGGCGGCGGCCTTGCGGTACGCGTCCCAGGGCACCGAGAGCATCTGCTCGGCGGAGAACTCCTCGCCGCTGAGCGAGGCTGCCCGCACCTGGGGCAGTTCGGCCAGTGAGTCCGGTTCGGCGACCGCACCGGCGAAGACGGCCCGCCCCTGGGTCATCAGCCAGCCCCGGAAGTGTTCGAAGCCCTCAGCCGAGGCACCACCGTTGATCAGGTACGCCGCACCCCACAGATCCGCCTTGTGCGAGGCGGCCAGCACCCGCGTCTGGTGCCGCGCGTACCCGATGATGTCCTCCGGGTCGCGCTCCGCGAGCAACGCCACGGCCCGCGCGGCGACCGGGCCGGGTTCACCCCCGCCGCCGGCCCGCGCCTCGTCGATCAGCTTCCAGAAGTCCTCGGTCCTCATGGCTTGGCAGTCTGGCAGTGTCGCCGTGCGTCGCGCACGTACCCCGGGGCAGCATGGTGGGATGTCCCCTCCCCTGCTGCCGCCGGTGCCGTACCACGCGAGTGCCCTGCGCCCGTCGTGGCCGGCGTTGCCGGCGGCGCTGCGGACCGCGGTCGCCGACCGGCTCGGCGCGCCGGTGGTCACCGCCCGGATCGCGGGCGCGGGCTTCACCCGCGGGTTCGCCGCCGTGCTCGACACCGCCGACGGTGGTCAAGCCTTCGTCAAGGCCGCACCCGCCGCCGAGCAACCGCATCTGGTCGACTGGTACGCCCGGGAGGCAGCGATCCTCGACCGGCTGCCGGCCGACCTGCCGGCGCCCCGCCCCCGGTGGACCCTCTCCGCGGCCGGCTGGTTCGTGCTCTGCACCGACGCGGTCGACGGGCACACACCGCACCTGCCCTGGGTGCCCGCCGAGTTGGACGCCACCCTCGCCGGGTACGCGCGCATCGCCGCCGCCCTGGCCGACCCGCCGGCCGAGCTGACAGCGCTCGACCTGCCGCACCTGGCCGACCTGGCCCGGTCGGACATCCTCTGGTGGGAGGAGGTCGCCGCCGGTCGGGAACCGACCCCACCACTGCCCGCGCCGCTGGTGGGCCGGCTGCCCGAGCTGGTGGAGTTGGAGTCCCTCCTCCCCCGGTACGCCGTCGGCGCGACCGGCCTGATCCACGGCGACCTGCGGGTCGACAACGTGCTGATCGGCACGGACGGCCGAGCCTGGTTCTGCGACTGGACCTGGGTCTGCTCCGGGCCGGCCTGGTTCGACCTGGCCGGCCTGCTGCTCACCGCGTACGCCAGCGGGCTGGACGCGGACCGGCTCTTCGCCGCGCACCCGGCCGCCGCCGGCGCGCCAGCGGACGCGTTGGACGCGACACTGGCCGCGTTGGCCGGCTACTACCTGACCGGCGCGGCGGCGGCACCGCCGACGGCCTCGCCGCACCTGCCCGCCCACCAGCGGTGGAGCGGCGAGCAGTCGCTCGACTGGCTGGCCCGCCGCCAGGGCTGGCGGTGACGGCTGACCAGCCTGAAGCGGCCCGGACTCCCGGTCACGCGTACCGGCCTGCCGCCAGGGCCGGCGGTGGGCCGCCGCCGTGTTCGAGGGCGTAACCTGGTCCCCGACGGGCCGGGTCCGTCCGCGCGAAGGCCGAGCCGTTTTGGCTCGTCCCGGGCGACCTGGTAACCTGGCTCTTCGCGCAGCGATGACGCACGTTCGTCATCACGCGCAATAAGCTGACCAACCCGAGCTATCAAGACGAGGCTGTCGCGTGGCGAACATCAAGTCCCAGATCAAGCGCAACCGGCAGAACGAGAAGGCCCGGCTGCGCAACAAGTCGGTCAAGTCGTCGCTGAAGACCGCCGTCCGGAAGTTCCACGAGGCTGCCGAGGCCGGTGACGTCGAGAAGGCGACCGCGCTCATGCTGGACGCCTCGCGCAAGCTGGACAAGGCCGTCAGCAAGGGCGTGATCCACTCCAACCAGGCCGCGAACCGCAAGTCCGCGATCGCGAAGCGCGTGGTGTCGCTCTCCGCCTGACGACTTAACCGTCAGACTGATTCGGAAAACCCCGGGCCCCAGGCCCGGGGTTTCCGTGTGTCCAGAGGCCGGCCGTGTTCATCCGGGCGGCCGTTCTCTGCGGGCCGGCCGTTCTGTGCGGGATGCGGGCAGCGTTTCTCCCGCCGGCCGTCCCTGGGCGTGGGCTCTGACGGGTCGGCGGTCAGTCTGAGGGGTTGGCCCGTCGGGGCGGTGGCACCGGATCGGCGGTGATCACCACGCCGGGAACGCTGTGCGAGACCCACTCCACCCGGGCTCGGCCGACCACCGGTTCCATCTGCCGGCGAAACCGGTCCCGCTCCTGCTCGGGCACGAGCGCGGCGGAGCGGACCACGATCGCGGCCACCATGTCGTTGAGCTTCACCATGGCGGCCACCACGACCGGCAGCACCAGCACCGCCCACCAGCTGACCAGCTCGGCGAGGGCGAGCAGCACCGCCAGAGCGATGGCACCCTCGAAAAAGAGGAAGCACAGCACGCCGCCGGGGTTGACGAACCGCAGGCCGAGCAGCCGGGCGTAGAGCGGCCGGTAGCGCTCCTCGTCCACGGGAATGGTGGCCCACGCTGGGCGGTTCGCCCCCGTCACCTGGTGCTGCCCTGCCGGGCCGCCGCGACCGAGAAGACCGCACGCTCCAGGGCGTACGCCCTGTCGTCGGAGCCGCCCTTGACGGCCGCGTTGCACTCGGCGGCGACCTGCATGGCCCGGACCAGGCCCTCCGGCGTCCAGCCCCGCCCCTGCCGCTGCGCCCGCTCGATCTTCCAGGCGGGCATTCCGAGGCTGCTGGCGAGCTGGTACGCGCTACCCCGCCCGGCCGACGCCACCCGGGCCACAGTGCGCACCCCGTCGGCCAGGGCGTCGGCGATGGGCACCGGGTCGACCCCGACGTGCAGGGCCCAGCGCAGTGCCTCCAGCGCCGCCGGCACGTCGCCGACCATTGTGGCGTCCGCCACCGTGAAGCCGGTCACCTCGACCCGGCCCCGGTAGTAACGGGAGACCGTCTCGGCGCTGATTCGCCCATCGGTGTCGGCGACCAGTTGGGAACAGGCGGCGGCCAGCTCACGCAGGTCGTTGCCGACCGCCGCGATGAGCGCCTCGGCGGCGTCGTCGGTGCACTTTCCGCCGGCCCGGCGGATCTCGTCGCGGACGAAGGCCACCCGGTCGCGGTGCCCCTTGAGCTTGGCGGCCGGGACGACAGTCGCGCCGGCCGCCCGCAGACCGTCGGCGAACGCCTTGCCCTTGGCACCGCCCAGGTGCAGCACCAGCAGCTGGACCTCCGGGTCGGGATTCTTCGCGTACGCCAACAGCGCGGCGACCAGGTCCTTGCGGGCGTCCTGGCCGGAACGCAGGATCAACAGCCGCCGCCCGCCGAACAGCGAGGGGCTGAGCATCTCGGCGATCTCGCCGACGGTGAGCGCGCTGGCCTGGTACTCGCGGACGTCCACCTCGGGGTCGACACTGCGAACCTTCGCGACAGCTTCGGTGACCGCGCGCGTGGCGAGCAGTTCCTCGTCACCGAGGACGAGCAGAATGGGGGCGAGGCTGGCGGGGGTCACGCCGCCCATATTCGCACGGCCTGCGGCGGGATCGTGCCTGCTCATTCGCTGCTTGATCGGCGCAGCCCGCACACAGCGCAAATCCAGACATCCAACTCAATTCCCCGCTTAATCCGCAAGTCACCCGCGCCTCATGACCCACGCCGCAGCGTCCGCGATCTCCCCGATCTTGCACTTTCGGTCGCCCATACGCCTGGAATGCCCTCCATGCCGCGACAGCAACTGCAAGATCGCGGGCGGGGTCGGGGGTTACCTGTCGATCATGGAGTTGTGGTGCCTGTTTTGCGCCTTAAGGTGGCCTTTGTCGCCCACCATAAGTCCATGATCGACGGGGCAGTGTGGGATTGACGAACAGCAGTCTGTCTTACGCAACGGCGTGCCTACTTGCTACATGCGCCATCAGGAGACCGCGGTGTCGGACCACGGTGATACGCCGGGTTCAGCGGAACCGAGTCGATCAGTGACCGAGAACAGCCAGCGCGGTTCCGGGGCCGTCCGCTTGCGGGTCAGGCCCCTCCGCGCAGGTCAGAGCCGTCCGCGCAGGTCAGGGCCGTCCGCCCGCCGGTCAGGGCTGCCGGCGCGCGGGTCAGGGCCGTCCGCCCGCCGGTCAGGGCTGCCGGCCTGCGGGCACACCTCGCCGGGCTACCGCCAGACCGTCGCCCGTTCGGACCGCCGCCACGTCGCCATCCGTGTCGGTGCGCAGCACCCGCACCCCGCCCCTGCCCAGTTGGGCGAGTAGCGCCGGACTCGGGTGCCCGTAGGTGTTGCCCGTGCCCACCGGCACGAGCGCCACCGTCGGCCGCACCGCGTCGAGGAACCCCGGATCCTGATACGCCGACCCGTGGTGCGCGACCTTCAACACGTCCGCCCGTAACTGGCCGGGGGCCGCCCGCGCCAGCAGCGCGTGCTGCTCCTCGGTCTCCGCGTCGCCGGCTAACAGGATCCGTACCCCGGCCACCGTGGCGCGCAGCACCAGCGAGTTGTTGTTCGGATCGGACCTGGTCCCGGCCAGCGGGTACGGCGGGCCGAGCACCAGCAGGTCGACCTCGCCCACGGGGTGGCGAGCGCCAGCCACCGTGGTGAGCAGCGCGGCCCGCCCCCCGGTGGCCGCCGCTCGAACCAGGTCCCGGCCGCTCTCCGGGTCGGTGGACGACGGCGTCAACACGGCACCCACCCGCCGTCCCCGGAACACCCCGGCCACCCCGCCCACGTGGTCCGCGTGAAAGTGACTGATCACCAGCAGGGGCACCTCCCGTACGCCGAGCCGACGTAGGCAGCCGTCCACCGCACCCGGTTCCGGCCCGGCGTCCACCACCACGGCCCGGCCGGGGTCGACCGGGAGCACCAGGGCGTCGCCCTGCCCCACCGCGCAGGCCACCACCACCCACCCGGCGGGCGGCCAGCCGGCAGCCACCAGCCGGACCGGCAGGGCACCCAACACGGCGGCGACCCCGACCACCGCCACCAGCCGGCGTACGAGTGGCCGGCGAACAGCGATCAGCAGCGCGACGGTCAGCCCGGTCAGCAGCAGGGCACCGGGCACCCCGCCCGGCCACGGCAGGGTGCCACCTGGCAGTCGAGCACCGTGGCGGGCGATGACCACCAGCCACCAGGCCGGCCAACTCGCCAGCCACGCGACGAACTCGGCGCCGGCTGGCCAGATCGGCGAGACCATGGCCGCCAGCACGCCCAGCACTGTCGCAGGCGCGATGGCCGGCACCGCCAGCAGGTTTGCCGGCACCGCCACCAGGCTCACAGTGCCGGAGATCCCGGCGACGACCGGGCCGCAGGCGAGTTGGGCGGCCGCCGGCACGGCCAGCGCCTCGGCCAGCCCTGGCGGGACGCCTCGCCGACGCAATCCGTCCCGCCAGCGCGGCGCCAGCAGCAGCAGGCCACCGGTGGCCAGCACGGAGAGGGCGAACCCGGGGTCCCCGGCCAACTCGGGGTCGACGAGCACCAGCACTGTCACGGCGGCGGCCAGCGCGGGCAGCGCCGCCCGAGGTCGACCGGCGGCGAGCGCGGCGAGCCCGATCGCTCCCATCGTGGCGGCCCGTACGACGCTCGGTGACGGGCGGACCAGGATGACGAACCCCACCAGCGCCACCGCACACAGCGCCGCGGCGAGCCACGGGCCGGCACGCGACCACCGGGCCAGTAACAGCACCGCACCCACCACGATCGCGACGTTGGAGCCGGAGACCGCGTTGAGATGTGTCATCCCGGTGGCCTGGAAGTCCGCCTCGACGGCGGGTGGAAGTCGGCTGGTATCACCCACCACCAGACCGGGCAGCAGCCCGCCGGGGTCGTCGGGCAGCGGCGCGCAGGCCCGTTGCAGGCCGGTACGCAGCGTCCCGGCGGCGCGCTGCGCCCAGGACGGCGCGCCGTGCCGCTCCGGTGGACCGTTGGTGCTGAGCACCGCCGCGGTGAGGTCGCCGCCCCGCGGAACGCCGAGCCGGCCGTCGACGGTGAGGCGCTGCCCGGGTAACAGCCCCCGCCACGCCGGGTCGGTCGCCAGGACGAGCAGCCGCACCGATGCGTGGATCCGTCGACCATCCGGGCCGGTGAGCCGGACCAGCTCGGACGACACCAGCAGCATCCCCGGCCGCCCGGCGCTCCGGATCGGGCGCGGATCGTCCCGGACGACCAGGTCGGCGGTGATCGGAGCGCGTTGCTCGGCGAGGGCACGGATCGCCGGCGCGTCGCGGACGGCGAGCTGGGCGGCGGTAGCCGCACCACCGCAGACCACACCGAGGCCGACCGCCACGGCGACCCACCCGTAGCGCCGCACCACGGCTCGGGGACTGCCGAGGCGGCCGAGCAGGTGCACGGCACCAATTGCCGTCAGCCCGGCTGCCGTACCCGTCACCAGCAGCGTGGTGCGGCTGCCGAGGTGCAGGCCGGCGAGCGCCGTCAGCCAGGCCGCCACCGCGAGCCCAGCCAGTCGCAGATCCGGCGGCTCGGACCGGGCCCGGCCAACCAGTGGCGTGCTCGGAGCCGGCCCGGCCAGCGGCTCGGGCTGAGCCCTACCGGCCGGCGAAGGGCCAGCGGCGACGGAGGACTCGCTCACACCGTCACCAGATCCTTGAGCTGCTCGTAACGGGCATCACCGATCCCGTCGACCTGGCGTAGGTCGCCGACGGACTTGAACCCGCCGTGCTGGTCTCGATGGGTGAGGATTCGTTGGGCGAGCACCGGCCCCACCCCGGGCAGCGCGTCGAGCTGCGCCAGCGTCGCGGTGTTGAGGTTCAGCGGCCCGGTGGCGGGTGCCGCGCCGCCCGCCGCAGGCCCGGCCGCGCCGCCCGGCACCGGCGGTGGCGGTGGCGTCACCCCGACCACGATCAGCTCGCCGTCGTTGACCTTGCGGGCGGGGTTGAGCAGCGCCACGTCGACCCCCGGGAGCGCGCCGCCGGCCGCCTGCACCGCGTCGGCGAGCCGGGACCCGGCCGGCAGGCGTACCAGACCGGGTTTTCGGACCTTGCCCGCGACCGCCACCACCACCTCGGCGGAGCTGGACACGCTCGGGTCACCCGCCGGCGCGGCCGACGCGGCGTCGCTGGCCAGCGGGGCGACCGGCTCCGACTGCGGCCGGGCCTGCCAGGCCCAACCTGCCGCGCCCACTACCACCACCACGGCGACCACCGCCAACGCCCGCACACCGCGCCGCCCAGGGTCGAACGCACCGGGGCCGGGCAGCCGCGACTCGGACGGGACCGCAAGGCCGTCCGATGTCGGCTCCGCGACCAGCGCGGCGGGCTGGGAGGGCAGCACGTCCGCCGGCAGCGCGCCGACCAGGGACGACGGGGGTACGCCCGCGAGCGGCACCTCCGGCCGGGGCGGTGGCACGACGGCCGTCTCCGTCAGCCGGCGCAGGCGCTGGCGTACCTCTGTCTCCTCGTCGTGCGACACAGCGCGACGCTATGGCGGCGGCCGGGACGGTGGTGGGTGACGACGTCTTCCTGTGGACAACCACCGCCACTGTGGACGACGCCCTGATCATGCTCTGATCTGCTATGTGGGCGTCAAGTTACGGCGCGCGGCCTGGGCGGCCGGTCTGGTCGCGGACGCCCACAGCGAGCGGACTACCCTCGCCGGTATGTCCGACTCCCGCCTGCTGCGCATCGGCACCCGCAACTCTCCGATGGCTCTCGCCCAGGTCGAGCGGGTCCGCGCGATGCTCGCCGATCGGCACCCAGAGGTCACAGTGGACGTGCTGTCGATGTCGACAAGCGGGGACCGCTGGCACGGTGACCTGGCTGCCCTGGGCGGCAAGGGGGCGTTCACCAAGGAGGTGGACGCGGCCCTGATCGCCGGGGATGTGGACCTGGTTGTGCACTGCGTCAAGGACGTCCCCGGAGACCGGCCGGCACCGGCCGGCACGGTGATGGCCGCCTACCTGGCCCGTGACGATGTCCGGGACTGCCTCGTGCACCCGGGCGGGCTGCGGATCGACCAACTGCCCTCCGGTACCCGGATCGGCACCTCCGCCGTCCGGCGGGTGGCGCAGCTGGCGCTGCACTGGCCGAGCCTGGTGCCGGTGGCCATCCGGGGCAACGCGAACAGCAGGCTCGCCAAACTCGACGCCGGGGACAGGTACGACGCACTGCTGCTCGCGGTCTCCGGGCTGGAACGGATCGGGCAGGCCGCCCGCATCACCCACCCGATCGGCGTCGACACGATGGTCCCGGCCGTCGGCTCCGGCACCCTGGTCCTGCAGTGCCGGGAGGACGACGTGAGCACCCGCGACCTGGCAGTCAGCCTCGGCGACCCACGGGCCTGGCGGGAGACCGTGGCGGAACGGACCATGCTGCGGATCCTGGAGGGGAACTGTCACTCCCCCATCGCTGCGCTTGCCCGCACCGAATCCGACGGACGCCTCGGCCTACGGGCGAGGGTGATCAGCGTTGACGGTAAGACAGTGCTCGACGTACACGAATGGGCGGCGGATCCGATCACCCTCGGGACCTCCGTCGCCGCCGACCTGCTCCAGCAGGGCGCTCGTGACCTCCTCGACCCGCCCGCGCACGCCTGACAGGTCGACGGTTTCTACCGCCGGGCCGTCTACGTTCGCGCCTGGGGATCCGGCGGCAAGAACGGCCAGAAACTCGAAGCGGATCTGCCGCCTTGTCTCGATCACGGTCAGCAGGGGCAGGGCGTGTTCGTCGCCGACAGCTAGAAGCCGAGCGATCTTGGCGGTCAGCGGGCCTCCGGGTCGAGGCCGAGCACGGCCCGTCCGCCGTCCACCGGCAGCGTCACCCCGTTGACGAAGCTCGCCGCGGGCGACAGCAGGTACGCGACCGCCTCGGCCACCTCGTCGGCCCGCCCGATGCGGCCCACCGGGTGCAGGCGGGTCAGCTCGGCGTCGATCCACTGGGCCTGGGTGGGCTCCTGCGTGGCGAGGAATTCGGCGTGCCGCTCGGTGGCGATCGAGCCGAGCGCCACCGCGTTGGCGCGGATGCCGTGCCGCCCGTACTCGACGGCCAGCGCCCGGGTCAGCCCTTCCACTGCGGCCTTCGCCGTCGCGTACGGCAGGGCACCGGACACCGGTCGACGGGCCTGGTGCGACGAGACGTTGACGATCGCGCCGCCTGCGGCGCGGGCCAGGAAGCGGCGGACGGCGACAGCGGCGCCCACAACGGCTGGGCGCAGGTTCAACCCGATCAGGTCCAGTACCGTGTCGGCCGACGCGGTGTGCAGCGTGGCGTCGCGGAACACCGCAGCATTGTTCACCCAGCCGGTCAGCGGCGCGGCGCGGTCGGCCAGCTCGGCGGCGCGCTCGGCCACCTGCTCGTCGGCGGCGTCGCCGATGACCGCGACGAGCCGATCGGCGGCCGGATGGTCGGCCAACCAGTCGACAACGTCGGCGTCGCGTTCCAGTACGACGATGGTTGCGCCGGTCGCCAGCAGCCGTTCCACCACCGCCCGGCCGACACCGCGACCGCCTCCGGTCACCACGCACGACGTGGGCACGGCTCAGCCCTGCGGTCGGCGGTGGACGACCACACAGGCCAGGCCAGGCCCGGCGTGCGCGGCGACCACCGCACCCGCCTCGGAGACGTACGTGTCGTGCAGCCGGTCACCGAACCGCTCGGTCAGCGCGGCGCGCAGCGCTTCGGCGCGTTGCGGCGCGGCCAGGTGGTGCACCCCGAGATCCACGTCGTCGCCGTCGGCCGTCTCGAAGGCCAGGTCCACGAGACGGGCCACTCCCCGGCTGGCGGTGCGGACCTTCTCCCGCAGCACTATCGCCCCGTCCGGCATGTGCATGATCGGCTTGACGGACAGCGCGGTGCCAACCAACGCCTCGGCCGCGTTGATCCGGCCGCCTCGGCGGAGGAACTCCAGCGTGTCGACGTAGAACCAGACGGTGGTGCGGGCGATGGCGCCGAGCGCCGCGTCGCGTACAGCGGCACTGTCCGCGCCAGCCTCGGCGGCGGTGGCGGCGGCGATGGCCGGAAAGCCCAGCCCCATGCCCGCCGAGCGGCTGTCCACTACCTCGACCCGGCCGTCCAGGTCGGCGGCGGCGAGCCGGGCGGCCTCCACAGTGCCGGACAGCGCGGCGGAGATGTGCACCGAGACGATCCCGTCGGCGCCGGCGTCGAGCAGTCGACGGTACGTCCTGGCGAACTGTTCGGGTGCCGGGCGCGAGGTGGTCGCTGTGACCCGGCGGGCACTCAGCGCCACTGTGGCGTCGGCCGGCTGGGTCTCCACCCCCTCCAGCCCTTCCGCGCCGTTGAGCACGACGGTCAACGGCACGACGGTCAGCCGGTGCGCCTGCACCAGCTCGGACGGAAGGTAGGCGGTGGAGTCGATGACAACCGCGACGGGCATGCCCGGCACGCTAGCCGATCGAGGCCCCGAACGCCGAGGCGCGAATGCTCAGACCGCGTCGACGGCGACCGGGGCGGTGATCAGGCCGACGTTGTGCGCCCGCAACTGCCAGCCACTGACGTCCTGCGGACGCCCGATGGCCGGCGCACGGTCGTCGTGCCGTAGCTCACTCCAATGGCAGTTGGCCAATGAGCCGATGGAGCGCAGCACACCAGTGTCCCAGCCGAGCAGATGACCCATGCCCTGCCGGGAACCGCCACCGTGGGTGGCGACCACCACAGTGCCGCCGGCTGCCGCCTCGGCAGCCTCCCGCAGCGCGGCACCGACCCGCTCACCGAGGTCGTGCAGGGGCTCCAGATCCGCGCCCGGGTCCGGGTCACCGGCCCGCCAGCGCGCGTACTCGTCGGGGAATCGCTCGGCGACCTCGGTGAGGTGCAGACCCTGCCACTGGCCGAAGTGCCGCTCGCGCAGCCGGGCGTCGGTGCGTACCGGTAGGCCCGTCAGCGCGGCGAGCGCGGCGGCGGTGTCGGCGGCGCGGCTCAGGTCGCTGGCCACGATGGCGTCGGGCCGCAGCCCCGCGAGCAGCGGGGCGGCGGCGCGGGCCTGGTCGCGGCCAAGCTCGTTGAGGGGTACGTCGGTCTGCCCCTGGACGCGGTTGGCGGCGTTCCAGTCGGTGTTGCCGTGCCGCCAGACGATCAGTCGGGTCATTCGGCCGCGGCGGACCCGCTGGCGTCGGCCTCGACCAGGTCGCGATCGACGAACGGGATGGTGGGGCAGTCCTTCCAGAGGCGGTCGAGCCCGTAGAACTCGCGCTCCTCGGTGTGCTGGACGTGCACCACGATGTCGACGTAGTCGAGCAGCACCCAGCGGCCACCACGCTCGCCCTCGCGCCGCACCGGCTTCGCCTTGTCCGGCAGCTCGAGCAGGCTCTCCTCGATGGCGTCGACGATGGCCAGCACCTGACGCTCGTTGGGGGCAGCAGCGAGCACGAACGCGTCGGTGATGGCGAGCTGGTCGCCGACGTCGATGATCGTGATGTCCTGCGCCTTCTTGTCGGCGGCGGCCTGGGCGGCCGCGATAGCCAGCTCGTGAGCGCGTTCGGAAATCGTCACCGTTCTCCTTCGATCAAGCGTGCGATCCTCCAAGCGTCTCATACCCGGCGGCACCCCGATCGTCCAGTTCTGGTCGGTTAACGGCACGAAACTGGGCATAACGGGTGCACTCAGCGCTGATAGAGGCTCCGCTTGGCGATGTACTGCACCACACCGTCTGGCACCAGGTACCAGACCGGCTCGCCTCGGGCTACCCGAGCGCGACAGTCGGTCGACGAGATGGACATAGCGGGCACCTGGATCAGGCTGACGGTGTCCGCCGGGAGGTGCTTGTCGCTCAGCGGAAAACCGGGCCGGGTCACGCCGATGAAATGGGCCAGCTCGAAGATCTCATCCAGGTCCTTCCAAGACAGAATGCGTTGCAGGGCGTCCGCGCCGGTGATGAAGAACAACTGCACCTTCGGGCCGTACTCGGCCTGAAGGTCACGCAGCGTGTCGACCGTGTAGGTAGGGCCACTACGGTCGATGTCGACCCGACTGACCTGGAAGCGGGGGTTGGAGGCGGTGGCGATCACTGTCATCAGGTACCGGTCCTCGGCCGGGCTGACCGGCTCGTCGGCCTTCTGCCACGGCTGACCGGTGGGCACGAAGACCACCTCGTCCAGGCCGAACCGGTCCGCCACCTCGCTGGCCGCGACGAGGTGCCCGTGGTGGATCGGGTCGAAGGTGCCACCCATGATCCCGATCCGCCGGATATCTTCCTCCACCCAATGATCGTAGGCCGAGCGTCGTGGCCGACCGTCCCGGCCCGGCACCGTGATCAACTCGACTTCCTGAGAGTCGGCCCATCTGGGAGACCCGGACACCGCGAGTTCATGAAAACCGAGTCAATCCACCGAGGGCACCGCACGTAGGGGGTCGTAGCATTCTGACCGTCGGCGTATATTCGTCGGCGAGTAACCGTCGACGAGCGAGGGGGTCATCGTGCCGAAGCGGCGCAAGGTCGGCAACCTGCTGGCGCTGGCCGTGCTGTCCGCGCTGGTCCAGCGGCCGATGCACCCGTACGAGATCGCCACCGCACTGCGTGCCTGGGGCAAGGACCAGGACATGGAGTTCAAGTGGGGGTCCTTCTACACGGTGATCGGCAACCTGGACAAACACCACCTCATCGAGGCGGTGGAGAGTGTGCGCGAGGGCCGACGCCCGGAACGCACCGTCTACCGGATCACCGACGCGGGGCGGGCGGAGCTGGTCGACTGGGCCCGCGAGCTGGTCTCCACCCCGATGGCGGAGCATCCCCGCTTCCGGGCCGGGTTGTCAGTGCTCGCCGCGCTGCACCCCGACGAGGCCACCGGCCTGCTGCGGCAGCGACTCGACCTGTTGGAGGCCGCGGTCCACCAGGACCGCGAGACCCTCGACGCGCACCTGCGAGAGATCCCGCGGCTGTTCCTGGTGGAGTCGGAGTACGACCTCGCCATCCGCAACGCGGAGGCCGCCTGGCTGCGGGCACTGCTCGCCGAGCTGACCTCGGGCAGCTACCCCGGGTTGGACACCTGGCGGGCCTTCCACGAGACCGGCGAGATGCCTGCCGAACTGACCGAGTTGGCCGAGAAGACACACGCCCCGAAGGCCAACCCCGACACCCCGACCACCCACACCCAGGAGGCCAGCCCCGACAGCGCCGAACGCCCCGACAGCAGCAGCCGGGGAGCCGACACCACCGGCTGAAGAGCGGCCCCGGCGAGGTGCGCCAACACCTCACCGGGGCCCTGACCCCGAACCGACGCCTGGGAAGGCACCCGGCCCGAAGCGGCAACCACGAGGATAACCGGGCTCCCTCCCAGGTCCGCGCGCCCGCGCACCGACCACACCAGGTCCGCGCCCGCGCGCCAACGACCACAACCAGGGAGAGAGCATGACCACGGTACGAACCGCGATCGTCATCGGCGCTGGCATCGCCGGGCCGGTGACAGCGCTCGCGCTGCGCCGCGCCGGCATCACCGCAACCGTCTACGAGGCTTACCCGACCACGGCCAGCGGCATCGGCGGCACCCTCGCCCTCGCGCCCAACGGCGTGGCGGCTCTGCGTACGGTCGGCGCGCACGAGGCGGTGACGGCGATCGCCACACCGATCGACAGCAGCGCTCTGGCCGTCGGCCGCCGCCGCATCGCCATGCCCACGCTGACCGGGGTGCCGCCGCTGCACGTGGTGCACCGGGCTGAGCTTTACCAGGTGCTGCACGACCAGGCATTCGTCGAAGGTGTGCCGTTCGCGTACGGCAAGCGGCTGGTCCACGCCGAGCAGACCGGCGACGGCGTGACCGCACGCTTCGAGGATGGCAGCACCGCGACCGCCGACATCCTCGTCGGCGCGGACGGGATCCGCTCCACGGTCCGGGGTCTCATCGACCCGTCCGCGCCCGGCCCCCGGTTCACCGGGCTGCTCGGCTTCGAGGCGGTCGCCCGGCACGAGGTGGACGCCGAGCCCGGCACTATGACGTTCGCGTTCGGCCGACGCGGCTACTACCTGTACTGGCCGGAGCCTGGCGGCGGCACCCGGTGGGGGGCCAACCTGCCGCAGCGGCGGCCGATGAGCCTCGTCGAGGCCCGGGCGGTGCCGGCGGAGCAGTGGCTGGACACGCTGCGCGCCACCTACGGCGACGACGACCCGGGCCGGGAGTTGGTCGCGACCAGCAACGCCGACGACCTCCAGGTGGTCGGGTCGTTGCAGATCATGCCGCCCGTGCCGCATTGGCATCGGGGCCGGATGGTGCTGGTCGGCGACGCGGCGCACGCGCCGTCGAACAGTTCGGGGCAGGGCGCGTCGTTGGCCATCGAGAGCGCTGTGCAACTCGCCCGCTGCCTGCGCGACCTGCCGGACGTTCAGGCGGCGTTCGCCGCGTACGTGCGGTTGCGTCGTACCCGGGTGGAGAGGGTCGCGGCCCGCGCGGCCCGCATCAACCACGCGAAGGCGCCCGGTGCGGTCGCGCGGACGCTGATGCCGCTGCTGATGCCGCTGATGGTGCGCACGGTGCTGGACCCGGAGAAGACCGTCGCCGACGAGCAGCGCTACGTCATCGACTGGGACGCGCCGGTCACGGCGGAGCCCGCCCTGCGCTGAGCGGTGGCTGCGGGGTGGCTGGCCAGCCACCCCGCAGGGGCCAGCCCGATCGGAAGAGCGTCGGGGAGGGGAAGTGTGTGGTGGA
>NZ_JBEZGJ010000043.1:0-44402 GCF_040649965.1 Micromonospora sp. NPDC048843 | reverse complement strand
GCCCTGGACGTCGAGTTTGAGCAGTGCCAGGCGGTTGATCTGCTGGACCAGTTGATCCCTGCGCCGGGCGGGCTCCCCCGGAAACCCTTCGTTGCCGCTGTGCGTCGATCCGGCGGGCTTTGATCACCTGCCGTTACCGGTGTAGCTGAGTCCCGCCTCCCTCGGTGTGCGCTGCGCGCCGGGCTGCGCGGCTTGCGCGTCGGTCGAGGTGTTGGTCGGCCTGGCTTGAGTAGTCGGCCTTGGCTACGCGTGGTGGCGGGCAGAGTGGGAACCCAGACCTCGACGTGGTGCGGAGCGCCCGACGTTCAGCGCTTGCCGCCCGGCACCCATAGCACATCTCCTGCCGGATTTGCCGTTCTTGACAGGATAAAGAGCAGATCGGAGAGCCGGTTGAGATACTTTGCCGGGAGCGTGCTGGTTCGTTCCGGATCGTGGCTGACCAGCGCCCACGCTGCCCGTTCGGCACGCCGGGCGACGGTCCGCGCCACGTGCAGCAGCGCCGCACCTGCGGTGCCGCCGGGGAGGATGAAGGAGTCGAGCTTGCTCAGGCGTGCGTTGTACTCGTCGCACCAGCCCTCCAGGCGCTCGACGTACTCCTCGGTGACCCGCAGCGGCGGGTACTTCGGCTCCGGCTCGACCGGGGTGGACAGGTCGGCGCCGACGTCGAACAGGTCGTTCTGCACCGACCCCAGCACGCCGCGAAGCTCCTCGTCGAGGTTTCCCAGTGCGAGCGCGACGCCGATCGCCGCGTTGCACTCGTCGACATCCGCGTACGCGGCGATCCGTGGATCGGTCTTCGGCACCTGCTCGTTGTTGCTCAGCCTGGTCATGCCGGCGTCGCCGGCCTTGGTGTAGATGCGCGTGAGGTGGACGGCCATGACGCACAGCCTACGGATTCCCGACCTGACGATCCCGGCCCGGCCGGACAGCACCGCCGGTTGGCCGGTGGTGGTGGGCCCCGGCGACGCCGGCGATGCGGCGGTCAACGATGTCGACGTCATCCGGGTCCGCGGTGACGCCCGACTGGCCGGCACCGTGCACGTGGTCGGTGCGAAGAACTCGGCGTTGAAACTGATGGCCGCCGCGCTGCTCGCGCCGGGCCGCAGTGTGATCACCAACGTCCCCCGGATCACCGACATCGCGATCATGGGGGAGGTGCTGCGCCGGCTGGGCTGCGACGTCCAGTTCGACGCGGACGACCCGGTCGACCCGATGGTCGCCCGTGGCGGCGTGGCCCGGTCCCGGTCGGTGACGATCGACGTACCCGAGCAGCCGGGCGCGGAGGCCGACTACGACCTGGTCCGGCGGTTGCGCGCATCGATCTGTGTGCTCGGCCCGTTGCTGGCCCGCCGGGGGTACGTGCGGGTGGCCCATCCCGGCGGCGACGCGATCGGGTCGCGTGGATTGGACATGCACATCTCCGGGCTGACCAGGATGGGCGCGGAGATCTCCGGTGAGCACGGGTTCGTCATCGCCTCCGCCCCGCACGGGCTGCGTGGCGCGGACATCGTGCTGGATTTCCCCAGCGTCGGCGCCACCGAGAACCTGGTGATGGCGGCGGTGCTGGCCCAGGGCACCACGATGATCGACAACGCGGCCCGGGAGCCGGAGATCGTCGACATCTGCACGATGCTCAACCAGATGGGCGCGCGCATTGTCGGCGCGGGCACGTCGTTGTTGCACATCACTGGTGTGCCCGGTCTGCGTCCGGTGCGCCACGCCACCGTGGGGGACCGGATCGTCGCCGGCACCTGGGCGTTCGGCGCGGCGATGACCCGGGGCGACGTGACGGTGACCGGGCTGGATCCGGCCTTCCTGGAGGTCGCCCTTGACAAGGTGGTGGCCGCCGGCGGGCTGGTGGAGACCCGGGGAGACGGCTTCCGGGTCCGGATGGACGAGCGGCCCCGGGCGGTGGACGTGGTGACGCTGCCGTACCCCGGCTTCGCCACCGACCTGCTGCCGATGGCGATCGGGCTGGCGGCCGTCAGCGACGGCGCCTCCCTGATCACCGAGAACATCTTCGACGGCCGGTTCATGTTCGCCAACGAGATGATGCGGCTCGGCGCGGACATCAAGACCGACGGGCATCACGCTGTGGTCCGGGGCCGGGATCGGCTCTCCGGTGCCCCGGTGCGGGCCACCGACATTCGGGCCGGAGCAGGGTTGATCATCGCCGGACTCTGCGCGGAGGGGGTCACCGAGGTCTCCCACGTGCACCACGTCGACCGGGGCTACCCGGACTTCGTGGCCGACCTGCGCGCGCTCGGGGTGGCGGTCGAGCGGGGCACCACGCCGGAGGAGCCGGCACTGGAGATCTGAGGCCCCCAACGACCCGGCCCGACCGCCACTTAGCCATCGTTCAGGCTCGCCGACTAGGGTGCAGGCAGGCACTCAATCGCAGCGAGGGAGAAGCAGATGGCGGGTCGACTCGCGGTCGTCGGGGCCGGGTTGATGGGTTCCGGCATCGCCCAGGTGGCGGCGCAGGCGGGCTGGCAGGTGACGCTGCGCGACCTGGACGACGCGGCCACCACCCGGGGTCTGGGCGGTATCCGGAAGTCATTGGAGAAGTTCGCCGAGAAGGGCAAGATCGAGGCGTCCGAGGTCGAGGCGACGCTGGCTCGGATCACCACGACCACCGACCTGGAGGCGGCGGCGGACGCCGACATCGTGGTCGAGGCGGTCTTCGAGCGCCTGGAGATCAAGCACGAGGTGTTCCGCGCACTGGACAAGATCTGCAAGTCGGACGCGGTGCTCGCCACCAACACCTCCGCGATCCCGGTCACCCAGATCGCCGCGGTGACCGAGCGGCCCGAGGCGGTGGTCGGCACCCACTTCTTCTCCCCGGTGCCGATGATGCAGCTCTGCGAGCTGGTGCGCGGTTACAAGACCAGCGACGCCACGCTGGACACCGCGCGGGCCTTCGCCGAGGAGATCGGTAAGACGGTCGTCGTGGTCAACCGGGACATCGCCGGCTTCGTCACCACCCGGCTGATCTCCGCCCTGGTGATGGAGGCGGTCAAGCTTGTCGAGTCCGGGGTGGTGTCAGCGGAGGACCTGGACACCGCCTGCCGGCTGGGCTTCGGGCACGCGATGGGCCCGCTGGCCACCACCGACCTGACCGGCGTGGACGTGCTGCTGCACGCCTCGAAGAACATCTACACCGACACCGCCGACGAGAAGTTCTTCCCGCCGGAGCTGCTCCAGCGGATGGTCACCGCAGGCGACCTGGGCCGCAAGACCGGCAAGGGCTTCTACACCTACTGAGACCGGCGGCCGCGGGGGCCCTTTCGTGGCCCCCGCGGTCAGCTCAACTCGGGCCGGGCGGCGCGGCCAGCGCCGCCGCGACGAAGTCGAGGGCGCCGGGTATGACCGAGCCCCAGTATCGGAAGTCGTGCCCGCCGTCGGCGTACTCGGCTCGGGCGGCCGGCTCGGGAAGCGCCCGCTCCAGCGCCTGCACGTCGGCGAGGAGGTCGTCCTGGCGACCGCACCAGAGGCCCAGCGGAGTGCCGCGCAGCCGGTCGACACCGGCGAAGACGGCATCACCGGGCGCGACGGCGGGGGAGAAGGCCGCCACCGCCCGGAGCGACCCCGGCCAGGTGGCGGCGAGCAACAGCGAGCCGAAGCCCCCCATGGACCAGCCCCAGGCCGCCAGCCGGGTGGCGTCGAAGCCCCGCTCGGCGCACCAGGCCGGCACCTCCTCACGCACCATCCGCTGCGGGTCGTCCCGGCCGGCGGGGCGCCAGGAGAGGCGGTCGCCTGTCGCTCCGGCGAGCACGAACGGCGGCGCACCCCGACGTACCGCGTCGGTCAGGAAGCGCCCCAGGCCGAGCCCGGAAAAGTCCCGTGCGGTGGTGGACGCGCCGTGCAGCACCAGGCAGACCGGCAACCCCTGACCGTCGCCGTGCCCGTCCGGGACGGCGGTGTAGAAGTCGACCGAGCGGCCACGTGCGGCGGACTGACGGCTGACCAGTCGCTCGTCGCCGGCCGGCGCGTCCGGGGGGACGGGTCGCGTCGGCGACGGGCGGATCAGGTCGCGGGCCGTCCAGCCGACCCCGACGGCCAGCGCCGTCGCCCCTGCCCCCGCGAACAGGAGCCCGCGCCGGGTCGGTCGAGCGGTCATCGCCAGAGTCTGGCAGCCCTGGGGCGGATCGGGTGCCCCGGAAAGGGGTCAGCCGTCGCGCTTGGTGGTCCAGCGGAAGGTGGTCAGGCAGAGCACCACACCGATCACGCACCACAGGGCCAGCACCACCGCCACCCGGCCCAGCTCGAACGAACCGCCCGGCTCCTGGGCGCCGAAACTCTCCGGCAGGAACACCGACCGCAGCCCCTGGCACATCCACTTGAGCGGGAACACCGCCGCCACCTGCTGCATCCAGGTGGGCAGGTCGGTGAAGACGAAGAACACCCCGGAGATGAACTGAAGCACCAGAGCCACCGGGGTGACCACCGCCGAGCCGCTGCGGGCGGTGCGGGCCAGCGACGAGATCGCGATGCCGCACAGGGTGCACGCGGTCACCCCGAGCACGGCGACCCAGCCGAAGGTGAACCACTTCGCGGCGGTGCCTGGCAGGTCGAGGTCGAACAGCGCCACCGCGACGGCCAGCAGCAGGACCGTCTCGGCGATCCCGATCGCCACCACCATGATCACTTTGCCGGCGAACCAGACCCACTTCGGCATCGGCGTGCCCCGGTAGCGCTTGAGCACGCCCCGGTCCCGCTCGATCGGGATCCAGATGCCGAGGTTCTGGAAGCTCACCGTCATCAGGCCGGTCGCGATCATGCCGGTGATGAAGTACTGGGTGAACTTGACCCCGCCGCCGATCGTGCCGTCGAAGATCGACGCGAAGATCAGGATCATGATGATGGGGAAGCCCATCGTGAAGACCACCGACTCCCGGCTGCGCAGGAACTGGGTGATCTCCAGTCGTCCCTGGCGCAGGGCGAGCGCGCCGGCACCCGGCCGTCGGCCGCGAGTCGCGGTGACCGGCGTCGCCGGCTTCGTCGTGGTCGTCATCGCGCGTGTCCGATCATGGTGAGGTAGACGTCCTCCAGGGTCGGCCGGGTCACCGTGAGCCCGGGGACCTCGCCGCCGTAGCGCGCGGCGAGGTCGGCCACGAAGGCCGTCGGCGTCGCGCTCTGCGCGCTTTCCAACATCCCTTCCGGTGTACGCCAGGAGACCGTCGCGAGGGCATCCTGCCGATTGCCCAGCCGGTTGGGGGCGGCGACCTCGACCAGCCGGCCGCCGGCGATCACGCCGACCCGGTCGGCGAGGGCCTCGGCCTCGTCCAGGTAGTGGGTGGTGAGCACGATCGTGGTGCCGGCCGCGGCGAGGTCGCGGATCAGCTCCCAGAACTCGCGGCGGGCCTCCGGGTCGAAACCGGTGGTCGGCTCGTCGAGGAAGAGCAGCTCGGGGCGGCCGATGATGCCCAGGGCCACGTCCAGGCGGCGCTTCTGCCCGCCGGAGAGGGTGTGCGTCCGGGCCTTCGCCTTGTCGGCCAGCCCGACCCGCTCGATCACCTTCTCCGGGTCGTCCGCGTCGGGGTAGAAGCCGGAGAAGTGCCGGATCACCTCGGCCACTGTCAGCTCGTCGAACTCGCCGGTGCCCTGAAGCACGATGCCGACCCGGGAGCGCCAGTCGGCATCCGGGTGGGCAGGGTCGACGCCGAGGACGGTGACCTCGCCCGCGTCCCGGCGGCGGTAACCCTCCAGGATCTCCACCGTTGTGGTCTTGCCGGCGCCGTTCGGGCCGAGCAACGCGAACACCTCGCCGCGGTGGACGTCCAGATCCACGCCCGCCACCGCCACGTTGTCGCCGTACGCCTTGCGCAGCCCCCGGACGGAGATGGCCAGCTCGTCATCCATGCCGTCCAGTGTGCGTCCTGGCCTGGGTCGGGTGGTGCCCGGGGTGTGGCGGTCCACGCCACTGCGGGCGCTTGCCACCCGGACGTCCCCGACATGGACCTGTGTGGTTTTCCACAGCTCCTTTTACTGAACGGTAACTTAGACTCCGGCCATGGATGAGACGGCATTCCCGGGGCGACTGCCCGAGCGGGACCGCCCGTGGGTGATGCGCACCTACGCCGGCCACTCGTCGGCCGCGGCCACCAACGCCCTCTTCCGCCGCAACCTGGCGAAGGGGCAGACCGGCCTGTCGGTCGCCTTCGACCTGCCCACCCAGACCGGGTACGACCCGGACCACGAACTCGCCGCCGGCGAGGTCGGGCGGGTCGGCGTGCCGGTGGCCCACCTCGGCGACATGCGGGCGCTCTTCGACGGTCTCCCGCTCGCCGACACGAACACCTCGATGACCATCAACGCCCCGGCGATGTGGCTGCTCGCCCTGTACGGAACCGTCGGGCTGGAGCAGGGCGCCGACCTCACCCGCTGCGCCGGCACCACCCAGAACGACATCATCAAGGAGTACCTGTCCCGGGGTACCTACATCTTTCCGCCGGCGGCGTCGCTGCGGCTCACCGCCGACATGGTGGCGTACACGCTGCGCGAGATGCCCCGGTGGAACCCTGTCAACATCTGCTCGTACCACCTCCAGGAAGCCGGCGCCACGCCCGTGCAGGAGGTCGGCTTCGCGCTGGCCACAGCGGTCGCCGTGCTCGACGCGGTCCGGGACTCCGGCCAGGTGCCGGCCGAGCGGATGGGCGACGTGGTCCAGCGGATCTCGTTCTTCGTCAACGCCGGGGTGCGCTTCGTCGAGGAGATCGCCAAGATGCGCGCGTTCGGCGTGCTCTGGGACGAGATCACCCGGGACCGGTACGGGGTCACCGACACCAGACAACGGCGGTTCCGCTACGGCGTGCAGGTCAACTCGCTCGGCCTCACCGAGGCGCAGCCGGAGAACAACATCCAGCGCATCGTGCTGGAGATGCTCGGCGTGACGATGTCCCGCGACGCCCGGGCCCGCGCTGTCCAACTGCCCGCCTGGAACGAGGCGCTCGGCCTACCCCGACCGTGGGACCAGCAGTGGTCGCTGCGGATGCAGCAGGTCCTGGCGTACGAGTCGGATCTGCTCGAATATCCCGACCTCTTCGCCGGCTCGCACGTGATGACCGCGCTGGTCGACGAGGTCGTCACCGGAGCGCGGGTCGAGCTGGACAAGGTGCTGGAGCTGGGCGGCGTCGTCGCCGCCGTGGAGACCGGCTACCTCAAGAGCGCGCTTGTCGCGTCGCTGGCCGAGCGCCGTCGGCGGATGGAGTCCGGTGCCGACGTGGTGGTCGGGGTCAACCGGTACACCGAGACCGAACCCTCCCCGCTGACCGCCGCCGGCGCGGACGCCGTCGAACAGGTCGATCCGGCGGTCGAGGCGGCCGCCGTGGACGGCGTACGCCGGTGGCGGGCCGACCGGGACGCGGCCGTCGTCGACGCGGCGCTGGCCTGGCTGCGCGCGGACGCCGCGACCACCACCAACCTGATGCCGGCCACAGTGGAGTGCGTGCGGGCCGGGGTGACCACCGGCGAGTGGGCCGGCGCGCTGCGCCAGGTCTTCGGCGAGTACCGGGCGCCGACCGGCCTGGCCGGTGCCACCGGCGGCGGTGGGGAGCCGGGCCTGCTGGCGGTCCGCGAGCGGGTCACCGCCACAGCGCGGGAGCTGGGTAGCGGCCGGCTGCGGCTGCTGGTCGGCAAACCCGGCCTGGACGGGCACTCCAACGGCGCGGAGCAGATCGCGGTACGTGCCCGCGACGCCGGCTTCGAGGTCGTCTACCAGGGCATCCGGTTGACCGCGGGGCAGATCGTCGCCGCCGCCGTCGAGGAGGACGTCGACCTGGTCGGGCTCTCCGTGCTCTCCGGGTCGCACCTGGCCGCCGTGCCCGCTGTGCTCGACGGGCTGCGCGCCGCCGGCCGGGCGGACCTGCCGGTGGTGGTGGGCGGCATCATCCCGGCCAGTGACGCGGACACCCTGCGGGCGGCCGGTGTCGCCCGGGTCTTCACCCCGAAGGACTTCGCCCTGACCGGCATCATCGACGACCTGGTGACGGTCATCCGTCACGCCAACGACCTGCCCTGATCGAGAGCTGTCCCGGCAGGTCGTCGGCCGGCGTGGGTCGCCGACCGGCGTGGGTCAGCGGCCGGCGTAGGTCATGCAGTCGGCCATGTCGTTGTCCGGGCCGACCCTGATCGACGCCGCCTGGCACTCCAGCTGCTCGTTGTGCCGGCAGTCGGCGCGCTGGCAGGCGCCCACCTGCGCGATCATGCTCTCCACGCCGCCCCGGACGGGCGACTCGACGAACGTGTGGCAGTGGGCGTGATCCATGCTGCCGATGGTGATCGCGAAGGCGTGGCAGTCACCCGACTGGTTGTACGCGCACGCGGCGACCACACATTCCTGGACTCGGGGCATCTCCAACGCTGCGGTCATGCCGACCTCCTCTAGGCTCTTGCCCCGATCCTAGGCTTTTGTCGGACCGTGGAGCCCCGGTATCGCGGGCCGCCGATCCGCCGCGTCAGACGCGGAAGCCGGCGGCGCGGGCGGCCTCTCGTTCGCGGCGTCGTTCGGATCGCCGACGGAAAAACCAGAAGGTGAAGAACGCCAGGCCGACCAGTGCGACGAGCACCAGCACCGGCAGGATGATCGCCACCAGGGAGACCACCACGCTGGTGGCGTCCTCGGCGGTGCTGGCGACCGGGGCGCCGATCCCGGCGGTGGTCGCGTTGATGACCGGGCGGGCCGCGGACTTGAGCAGGTGCACGCCCAACGCCAGCAGTACGCCGGTGACGACAGGCACCCACTGGTGGGACGAGAAGAAGCTCCCCGGGTCGCTGACCGTCACCGTCTCCGACGAGGAGCCGGCGCCGAAGGCAAGGCCACCGGCGGTGGGTCGGACAACCGTCTGCACCACGTCGTTGATGTGGTCGACCACTGGCACCTTGTCCGCCACCATCTCCACGGCGAGCAGCACGGCCATGATGGCGATGACCCAGCCGTTGCCGAGCCAGGTCCAGCCGCTGGGCAGGTCGATCAGGTCGGTGTAACGGCCGAGTAGACCGAGGATGAGCAGGGGTATGTAGGCGTTCAGCCCCGCCGAGGCGGCGAGACCGGTGCCGGTGAGGACTTCGAACACGGTCTCAGCATCGCATCGACGCGCCAGTGCCGCTCGCTGGCGACCGGTGGGTGCTCGGCTACCCTCGTCGGGTGCGGTTGGTCATTGCGAAGTGCTCGGTGGACTATGTCGGACGGCTCTCGGCTCACCTGCCGCTGGCCACCCGGTTGTTGATGGTGAAGGCGGACGGGTCGGTGTCTATTCACGCCGACGACCGGGCGTACAAGCCGTTGAACTGGATGAGCCCGCCGTGTCGGTTGGAGGAGGCCCCCGGTGTGTGGCGGGTCGTCAACAAGGCTGGCGAGGAGTTGCGGATCACCCTGGAGGAGATCTTCCAGGACACCTCGTACGAGTTGGGTGTGGATCCGGGCCTGCGCAAGGACGGGGTGGAGGCGCACCTCCAGGAGTTGCTGGCCGCCAACCCGGGTGCCTTGGGTGAGGGGTTCACGCTGGTCCGCCGCGAGTACATGACGGCGATCGGCCCGGTCGACCTGCTGTGCCGGGATGCCAACTCGGGCTCCGTCGCCGTCGAGGTCAAGCGGCGTGGCGACATCGACGGCGTGGAGCAGTTGACCCGTTATCTCGAGCTGATGAACCGTGACCCGCTGCTCAGCCCGGTCGTCGGGGTCTTCGCCGCCCAGGAGATCAAGCCGCAGGCGCGGGTGCTCGCCACCGACCGGGGCATCCGGTGTGTGGTAGTGGACTACGACAAGCTGCGCGGCATCGTGAAGGACGAGCTGACTCTCTTCTGACCGGCGCACTACCCGGTGCGCACCGCGATCAGTGACTTCGGCAGACCGAACACCCGCTCCACCAGCATCGTCGAGTCGGGGAAGTAGTGACGCATCTGCGAGCGGTCCAACAGCTCGGTCCAGAGCACCTGGTGGATGGCGGCTTCGTGGCTGCGGGTCGGTTTGTGGCCCAACGGCCAACGTTGGGCGAACGCGGTGCGCAGTCGTACCGGCAGGAACTGCATGCCGGGCGCGATCCAGTGCGGCTCGATGGGGAAGTAGCGGTAGGGCGTCTGCACCCAGTGCCGGTCGGCCAGTGAGCGGGCGGCGGCGGCGAAGCGAATCCGGCGTTCGTGCCCGCCCACATGCTCCAGCACGGAGTTCGAGAAGACCAGGTCGAAGCTGCCCTTGGTGAGGTGCGCGGGCAGGTCGCAGGCGTCTGCCTGCTCGACGTGGGCCCATTCCGGGACGATGGCGGGCGGCTGCTCCAGGTTGACGACTGTCACCCGGGCCGGTCGGACGGTGGAGCGGTGCCAGGTGCCGAGCCGACCGCCGAGGTCGACCACGTGCATGTCGCCGATGTCGGGAAAGGTGCGCGCCAGCCAGTCCGAGCGGTGCCGACGCCGTCGGGCGCTCCACGACTGGTCACTGTCGACAAGGCGGTAGCGCAATCGATTGGGGCCCATTTAACGCAATGTACCGCCGTGACCACGGCGTATAAACATGTGGATACGCCGATCCTTGTTGATGATCGGCTATCCGACACTTACCTCCCGTACATGACCTTGATGGCCTTGACGAGTCGGGCCACGTCGGCGGGGGTGCGCTCGAAGGTCATCGACGGCAGCAGTGAGCGGGCTCGACGTCGGGTGATCGCCTTGGATCGACCGAACTCACGCAGGCCGTCCTCCCCGTGGATCCGCCCGAAGCCGGAGTCGCCGACACCGCCGAACGGCAGTGTCGACATGCCGGCGAAGGTCAGCGTGGAGTTGATCGACGCCATCCCGGAGCGCAGCCGCCGGGCGATGGCCACCGCCCGCCGCCGGCCGAAGACCGAACCCCCGAGGCCGTACGAGAGGGCGTTGGCGCGGGTGACGGCCTCGTCGGCGTCGCGGACCCGGCTGATGGTCAGCGTGGGGCCGAAGGTCTCCTCGCGGACGGCGGCCGACTCCTCCGGTACGTCCACCAGCACCGTGGGGTGGACGTACGGCGGTTGCACGGCGCTCGGGCCGCCGAGCACGGCGCGCCCGCCGGACGTGATCGCGGCGTCGATGTGCCGGCGGATCACGTCGATCTGCTTGGGCATGGTGATCGGGCCGATGTCGGTGCCCTCCGGCCCGACAGTCAGTCGACCGGCGCGGGTCACCACCTTGTCGACGAAGGCGTCGAAGACGGCGTCGACGGCGTAGACCCGCTCGATGCCGATGCAGGTCTGGCCGGCGTTGGTCATGCCACCCCAGACACACGCCTCGGCGGCCGCGTCCAGGTCGGCGTCGCTGTCCACGATCATGGCGTCCTTGCCGCCGCCCTCGATGAGCACCGGGGTCAGCGTCTCGGCGCAGGCGGCCATCACCTTCCGGGCGGTGGCGGTGGAGCCGGTGAAGGCCAGCTTGTTGACGCCGGAGCGGCACAGCGCCGCGCCCACGTCGCCCAGCCCGTGCACGGCGGTGAATACCGGCTGCTCGGGCACCACCTCGGCGAAGCTGTCCACCAGCCACTGGCCGACGGCGGGCGTGTACTCGCTCGGCTTGAGCACCACGGCGTTGCCGGCGGCCAGGGCGTACGCGGCGGAGCCGATCGGCGTGAAGACCGGATAGTTCCACGGCCCGATCACGCCGACCACCCCGTACGGCTGGTATTCGAGGTGCCCGGAGAACTCGGCCAGGATGAGCCGGGACCGCACCCGGCGTGGACCGAGCACGCGGCCGGCGTTGCGGGCGGCCCAGTCGATGTGCTCGATCGCGGTGACGATCTCGACGATGGCGTCGGCGACCGGCTTCCCGCCCTCGACGTGCACCAACTCGGCCAACTGCTCGATGCGCTTGGCGAGCAGGGCGCGCCACCGCAGCATCCGCTGGCGGCGGCCGGCGAAGCCGAGACCCGCCCACCATTCGCCGGCGGCGCGAGCGCTGTCGACGGCCTGCCGCACGTCGGCGTCGGTGGCGACCGGGAGGCGACCGGCCTCGGCGCCGGTCGCCGGGCTGGTGGAGACCAACTGGCCCGCGTCGATGACCGGAACGCCCGGGATATGCACTGCCGTCATGGCGGAAGTCTAGACCCGAGGATTACTCACCGGTAGGGTCCCCGATTCGAGACCGGGGGAGCGGCGTCGCACCAACCTGGCCGATCGTTGATCAGTGCAGGTCAGGGCGTTGGTGACGGATGCGGCCCGCCCGAATCGTCGAACGGCAGATGGCCGGGAGGTGACGAGAGGCTGACCGGCCGGTCGGTATTGACGACTACCGTCTGATGGCAAGCTGACGCGCGGAGTGACGGTGCGGGGTGGAGGGCTGACTGTCCATGGAGGAACATCCGGAACTGATGCCGCTGTTGACGGTCGCGGGTGGACCGATGCGCGGCGCGAGCTTTCGTATGCGAGCCGAGATACAGGTGATCGGCCGAGCGCCGAGCGGTCAGGTGGTCATCAACGACCCACACCTGAGCCGTCGCCACGCCGAGGTGTGGTTGGCGCCGGAGGGCCCGTCCCTGCGGGACCTGGGCTCCACCAACGGCACCTGGCTCAACGACCGGCGGATCACCGAGGTGGAACGACTCTCCGACGGTGACGTGATCCGGCTGGGCCGTACCGAACTGCGCCTGTTCGACCCCGGGGTGGCGCTCACCGACCCGGTGGGGCTCAGCTTCGGCCCGTCCCGGCGCGACGTCCGACCGACGCTGCCGCTGCCGCTGGCCGCGCCACCGGGCTCGCGTCGCTGATCGCCTGGCGGCCTGCCACACCGGATGGCTCCGTTGGGTGGCGCTCCGACACCTGGACCGGCGGGGGCGCCCGTGGCACCATGCCGCGGATGGAGACCGAGCAGCGGACCGTGACGGCGAACGGCATCACTCAGGCGGTACGGGTGGCCGGCCCGCCGGACGGCACACCGGTGCTGCTGATCCACGGCAACTGCTCGTCCGCGCTGTTCTGGGAGCCGCTGGTCCGCCGCCTGCCATCGACGCTGCGGGTGGTCGCCCCCGACCTGCGGGGGTACGGCGACTCCGCGACCGCCCCGGTGGACGCCACCCGGGGTCTGCGGGACTTCGCCGACGACGTGGCCGCACTGCTGGACGACCCGACGCTCTTCGCCGCCGACGCGCGACCGGTGGTGGTCGGGCACTCCCTCGGCGGAGGGGTGGCGATGCGCCTGCTGGTCGACCATCCGCACCGGGTGGAGGCGTTGCTGCTCGCCGCGCCGGTCTCCCCGTACGGCTTCGGCGGCACCCGCGACCTGACCGGCACGCCGACCACAGCCGACTTCGCCGGCACCGGCGCCGGCACGGCGAACCCGGACTTCGTCGCCCGCCTCGCGGCCGGTGACCGGAGCACTGACGCGCCGGCCAGCCCGCGCGCCGTGCTGCGAGCCACCTATGTGGCCGATCCCGCCTCGCTGGGCACTGACGAGGAACTGCTACTGGACACAGTGCTCTCCACAGCCACCGGTGACGACAACTACCCGGGCACCGCTGTGCCGTCGGAGAACTGGCCGGGCACCGCGCCGGGGGAGCGCGGGGTGCTCAACGCGTTGGCGCCGACCTGGTTCCGGCTCGCCGACGAGCTGGTGGCCGTCGCCGAGAAACCGCCGGTCACCTGGGTACGCGGAGACGTCGACGTCATCGTCTCGGACACCTCGCTGTTCGACCTGGCGTACCTGGGTTCGCTGGATCTCGTGCCCGGCTGGCCCGGCGCGGACGCCTGCCCACCGCAGCCGATGGTCGGCCAGACCCGGGCGGTGCTCGACCGGTACGCGGCGGCCGGCGGCGCATACCACGAGGTGGTGCTGCCGGGTTGCGGGCACAGTCCGCACCTGGAGCGCCCGGCGGAGTTCGTCGCGGAGTTGTTGGCTCTGACCAGCGTGGCGGCCGGGTAACGGGTGCCGCTGAGCCGTGGGTGAAATATGCCACGGCGTCTCGACAACTCACCGTCACGTGGCAGACTCGCGCGCATAACCTTAGCGGCCGTTCAGTGGCCGTGCGGAGTCTCTGGGGAGGCCGGTCGTGGCGCGCGAGTTCAGCACCGTTGGCGTGGTGGGGCTGGGCACCATGGGTGCCGGCATCGTCGAGGTCTTCGCCCGCAACGGCATCGACGTGGTGGCAGTGGAAATCTCCGCGCCGGCGCTGGAGCGCGGCCGGGCCACACTGAAGGGCTCCACCGACCGGGCGGTCGCCAAGGGCAAGCTCGCCGAGGCGGACCGCGACGCCCTGCACGAGCGGGTGCACTTCGCGGTCGGGCTGGACGCGCTGCACTCCGTCGACCTGGTGATCGAGGCGGTGCCCGAGCACCTGGACCTCAAGCAGCGGATCTTCGCGGAGCTGGACCGGGTCTGCCGACCGGAGACGATCCTCGCCACCAACACCTCGTCGTTGAGCGTCACCGAGATCTCGGTCGCCACCAGCCGACCCAACCAGGTGATCGGCATCCACTTCTTCAACCCGGCCCCGGTGATGAAGCTGGTCGAGGTGGTTCGCACTGTCGTCACCGCCCCCGAGGTGGTCGCCGACGTGGAGGCGCTCTGCGCCCGGCTCGGCAAGGTCGACGTCACCATCAACGACCGGGCCGGCTTCATCGCCAACGCGCTGCTCTTCGGCTACCTCAACCACGCGGTCGCCATGTTCGAGTCGCACTACGCGACCCGGGAGGACATCGACGCCGCCATGAAGCTCGGCTGCGGCCTGCCGATGGGCCCGCTGGCGTTGATGGACCTCATCGGCCTGGACACCGCGTACGAGATCCTGGACACCATGTACCGGCGCGGCGGGCGGGACCGCCGCCACGCCCCGGTGCCGCTGCTCAAGCAGATGGTGACGGCAGGGCTGCTCGGCCGGAAGTCGGGCCGGGGCTTCTACACCTACGAGCGGCCCGGCTCCCCGGTTGTCGTACCGGATGAGGCGACGCCGCTGGCCACTGACGCCGCGCTCGCCGACGGCGCACGCGCCATCGCGAAGGTCGGCGTGGTCGGCTCCGGAACGATGGCCACCGGGATCATCGAGGTCTTCGCGAAGGCCGGCTACGAGGTCGTCTCGGTGACCCGTGGCATGGAGAAGTCCGCGAAGGTCTGCGAGGCGGTGAAGACCTCGCTGAACAAGGGCGTGGTGCGCGGCAAGCTCGCCGAGGCCGACCGGGACGCCGCCCTGGGCCGGATCAGCTGGTCCGCCACACTCGACCATCTCGCCGACGTCGACCTGGTGGTCGAGGCGGTCGTCGAGGAGTTGAGCGTCAAGAAGGCCCTCTTCGCCAGCCTCGACGAAATCTGCAAGCCGGGTGTGGTGCTTGCCACCACCACCTCGTCGCTGCCGGTGATCGAGGTGGCGATGGCCACCCAGCGACCGGCCGATGTGGTGGGGCTGCACTTCTTCAACCCGGCGCCGGTCATGCCGCTGGTCGAGGTCGTCCGCACCATCCGCACCTCGCCGGAGGCCACCGCCACCGCCCGCGCCGTCTGCGCCGCTCTCGGCAAGACCGGCGTGGTCTGCGGCGACCGGTCCGGCTTCATCGTCAACGCGTTGCTCTTCCCGTACCTGAACGACGCGGTGAAGATGCTGGAGGCCAGCTACTCGACGGCCGACGACATCGACCACGCCATGAAGTTGGGCTGCGGCTACCCGATGGGCCCGTTCGAGCTGCTCGACGTGGTCGGGTTGGACGTCTCCCTGGCCATCCAGCGCGAGCTGTACCTGGAACTGCGTGAGCCGGGCTTCGCGCCCGCGCCGCTGCTGGAGCACCTGGTCACCGCCGGCTACCTGGGCCGCAAGACCCGCCGCGGCTTCCGCGACCACTCGCACCGCTGACCGGTGTCAACAGGGGGCGCCGGTGACGGCGTCTGAGTGGTGTGACCTTCGAGGAATACGTCAGCAGTCGCGGGCCGGCGCTCGTCCGGCTGGCCCGGCTGCTGACCGGTGACGAGCACCGGGCCGAGGACCTCACCCAGGACGTGTTGGCGCGCGCCTACGTGCACTGGCGGAAGATCGCCCGTGCCGACCACCCGGACGTCTACGTACGCCGGATGATGGTCAACGCCAACACCTCCTGGTGGCGCCGCCGATCCAGCAGGGAGTTGGCCACTGCCGAGTTCGCCGACCGGCCGGGGCGCGGCGACCTGGGCGGCGATGCGGCCGACCGGGACGAGGTGTGGCGGCTGATCCTCGGCCTGCCCGACCGGCAGCGCGCGGTGCTCGTGCTGCGCTACTACGAGGACCTCGACGACCTGACCATCGCCCAGATTCTCGGCTGTTCCCCGGTCACCGTCCGCACCCATGCGATGCGGGCGCTCAGCCAGCTGCGGGAGCGCCACGGCGTTCCCACGACGAACGGGAGCCGGCCGTGACCGACCTCGACGAGCGGATCGCACGGGCACTCCGGGAGCAGGCCGACGGGCCGGTGGACACCGACAGCCTGCTGACGGCGGCGGTGAACGGGGGACGGGCCCGTCGGCGGCGGCGACGTGCCGTCATCGGGGCAGCGCTCGGCGTCGCGGTGCTGCTCGGGGCGGGTGTGGCACTGCGTACGCCGTCAGCCGCGCCGCCGCAGCCAGCCGTCACGCCCAGCCCGGTAGTGGTCACGCCGCCCCGGGCACCGGGGGTTCCGGGGGCAGCGGAGCGCCCCGCCCTGATCGGCACGGACCCACGGTTGCTGCACTTCGGGGTCGATCCGGCAGCGGCGATGCCGGTCGCCTGGCGCTCCGCGGGCCAGGTCGAGAGCATGCGACTGGATCTGGGTGGCGGCGTTCAGGCGATGGTGATCGTTGCCGCTGACCCACTGTTGGCCGAGACCGGCGACCCGAGCCAGGTTCGTGACGTCGGCCCCGACAGAGCGGGCGCCGGCACCAGCGACAGGGATCCTGCCTCGCCCGGCCGGGGCGTCGACGCCGCGTCGAGGTACAACGGGGTGGTACGTCAGCTCGACAGGGTCACGAAGGGCTGGGTGCTGCGCTGGCAGCCCGTCCCGGGCCTGTACGTCCGGGTCGCGGCTCTCGGGGAGACCAGCGCCGAGGTCTCCCGGGCGGCGGCGGCGCTCCGGTTCGACGAAGCCCGCCGCTGTGTCGCGCCGGTTCGATTGACCGCCTTGCCCCCGGGTGCCCGGATCAGCGCGTGCGAGGTGGCGGTGCGGCAACTGTTCTGGCCCCGCATCGTGAATGTGGCGGGGACCACGACGCCGACGCAGATGCCCGTTGCGGCTTCGAACGACACCGAAGCGGCGTTGACAGTCGCTCTCCAGGGTGCTGCCACATTGCCGGTGCGGCTCACCTACTCACCCCGCCCATCCTCGCCCGACCGGGCCAAGGCCAACCGCAGGATCGCCGGCAGGCCAGTGTTCGACATGGGCGACTTCTGGCACGTGCTCGGCATCCCGAACACCCTGCTGTCCATGGGGCACGAGAACCGCTGGGAGCGGTCGCCCACGGACGCGGAGGTCAGCACGGTTATCGGCGGGCTCCGGGTCGCCGACGACCGTGGCGAGCCGGCCAGCTGGGAGTGACCGTAACCTTGGTGACTGTGAGCCCCCGTCGCAACCGCCCTCGCCGGGACGAGAACGCCAACCTGGACGCCGACCGGGTCCGGCAGGGCGTCGCCTCGGTGCAGCAGTGGACCGACGGTGCCTGGCAGGTACGCGGCATCGGCGCTGGCGCGTCGGTCAAGACGTACCGCTGCCCCGGTTGTAACCAGGAGATCCCACCTGGGGTGGCCCACCTGGTCGCCTGGCCGGCGGACGGCCTGGGCGACCTGACCGACCGGCGGCACTGGCACAGCGGCTGCTGGCGGGCCCGGGAGCGGCGCGGCCCGGCGGTGCAGCGTGGCCGGGGCTCCCCGCGCTACTGAGCGACCGGGCCCGGTAGCGACCTGGGTCACCCTGTTCGTGCCTGGGCGGGCGGCGGCGGCGACTTCGCGACAGACTTGGGCGGTGAGCACAGCGATCCGCGCGTCGTCGATCCTGCCCGGCCGCCGGGAGGACATCGAGCTGCACACCGCCGACGGTCTGCGGCTGGTCGGTGAGCTGGCCCTGCCGGCCGACCGGCCGCCGGTGGCCACCCTGGTCTGCCTGCACCCGCTGCCGACCCACGGCGGAATGATGGACAGCCACGTGTTCCGCAAGGCGGCCTGGCGGCTGCCCGCGCTGGCCGACCTGGCGGTGCTGCGGTTCAACACCCGGGGCACCAGCAGCGTGCGGGGCACCAGCGAGGGAGCCTTCGACGGCGCGGTGGGCGAGCGGTACGACGTGGCCGCCGCCATCGAGTACGCGGAGTTCGCCGAACTGCCCAACATCTGGCTCGTCGGCTGGTCGTTCGGCACCGACCTGGCCCTGAAGTACGGCTGCGACCCGACGATCGCCGGGGCGATCCTGCTCTCCCCGCCGCTGCGCTTCTCCGCCCCCGAGGACTTGGCCACCTGGGCCAACTCGGGCCGGCCGTTGGTGGCGCTGGTGCCGGAGTTCGACGACTACCTACGCCCCACCGAGGCGCGGGAGCGGTTCGCCGCGGTGCCCCAGGCCGAGGTGGTCGGGGTGCCGGGTGCCAAGCACCTGTGGGTGGGCGACGCGGAGACGGTGCTCGACGAGATCGTCCGACGGGTCAACCCGGCCGTCGAGGTCCCGCTGCCGACGACCTGGGACGGCCCGATGGAGGCCGGTGACGTCAGCGCGTACGCCGACCGGACGGTGGCCGCCTTCGCCGACACCCCCGTCCCCGGCCCGGCTGCCACCAAGGCGGACTGACCCGCCCGTCCGCGGCCCGGCCGCCGGTCGGGCGGGCCGACGCTCAGCGGCGCTCCTGGCGGGGCAGCACCACCTCGCGCAGGATCAGTTGCAACGCGGCCACAGTGGGGATGGCGATCAGCGCGCCCACCACACCCAGCAGCGCCACCCCGAGCAGCGCGGCCAGCAGGGCTGCCACCTCGTTGACCTCCACCGAACGCCGCATCACCTTCGGGTAGATGAGGTAGTTCTCCACCTGCTGGTAGATCAGGAAGAAGACCGCGCAGGCGATGCCGGTGGGCAGGTCGGCGGCGAAACCGACCAGGCTCACGATCACCGCGCCCAGGGTGGCGCCGATCTGCGGGATCAGGTCGGTCACCGCGACCACCACTGCCAGCGCGAACGGGTACGGCAGGTCGACGATCAACGCGAAGACGAAGGTGGTCGCGCCGGCCAGCACCGCGATGCTCAGCGCGCCGACCATGTACGAGCCCACCTTGGCCAGGATCTCGTCGCCGATCAGCTGCACCCGCTGCCGCCGCGACCGGGGCACCAACGAGTAGCCCAGCGAACGCAGCTTGTCGAAGTACGCCAGGAAGTAGATGGTCAGCACCAGCACGGTCAGCGTCCGGAACACCGTGCCGAAGATCAGTTGTGCGCCGCCCAGCACCCCGCCGAGCGCCCGTCCGACCGTCTCCGCGTTGGCCGCGCCCTGCACCCGCTCCACCACGTCGTACCGCTCGACCAGGTCATTGACCGTCGGGTTGCGGCGCAACTCGTCGAGCAGGCTCGGGATCTGGTCGATGAACTGCCCCGACTGGGTGACGATCGGCGGGACCAACGCCACCACGCCGCCGCAGAGCAGCAGCACCACAGTCAGGGCGACCCCTGCCACCGCCAAGCCGTGCGGCACACCCCAGCGGCCCAGTCGGACCACCGCCGGGTTGAGGCCGACCGCGAGGAAGAGCGCGATCACCACCAGCACGAGGATGCCGCCGGCATTGCGAATCCCCAGATAGAGGGTGTACGCCAGCAGCACGCCCAGCGCACCGGTGAAGCCGATCAGGAAGCTGCTGCGGCGCAGTGGCCGCCCCGGTGTGCCGAACTTCCCGGACGGGACCGCCGGCGGCTCGTCCGGGTCGACCCCCGGGACGGGGACCGGCACCGGGGGTGGCGTCTCCGCTGGCTGTGGGGTTACCGCTGGCTGTGGGGTTTCCCCTGGCGGGGGACTGGGGGTCACGTCCGGCTCGTCGCCGGACGGCTTGTGCTGTGGCACCAGGGACCTCCCGGCTCAGGCCGTCGGATGACGGGCGACGGCCACGAACGCCCGCCACGCGGCGGGCGCGAACACCAGCACCGGGCCAGCCGGGTCCTTGCTGTCCCGCACCCCCACGACCCCGGGCAGATCGTCCGCCACCTCGACACACTCTCCGTTGCCGCTACGGCTGGACGTGCGCCAGAGCGCGCCGGTCAGGTCCATGAGGTCACAACTTCCTTCATCAGCGCGATCGACTGGCGGCGAGACAACGCAGCGTTTCTGATCATCTCCCAGCGCGCCAGCAGCGTAGCCACCTCATGGTCGCCATCGACCACGAGACAGTCAATCTGATGCTCCATGTGCCCCACCCAACCACCGTCGGCGCCTCGGGCCAGATTGAACGGTCCGGAAAGGCCGACGTGCGGTCCGATGTCGGCCGGAACGCTGCCGCATCCGTGCAGATCTTGGACAGTTTCCGTTAGGCCGTGACGGAAACTGTCCAAGATCTGGTGGTGGGGCGACGCTCAAGGGCGAAAGCTGTCCGGATGCTGCCCGCCGACGACGCCGACGCACTCGACTGGCTCGCCTTCGAGCAGGCGGGCGTGCTGACGACCGCGCAGGTCGCCGGGTTGCTCAGCGAGGGGCGGGTGCGGGGCCGGATTCGCTCCGGTCGGTGGCGGTCGGTCTGCCGCGGGATCCTGCTGGCCGGCAACGGTCGGCTCACCCGCGACCAACAACTCTGGGTGGCGGTGCTGGCGGCCGGGCCGGGGGCGGTGCTCGCCGGGGTGTCCGCCGCTGCCGAAGCCGGGGTACGAGGACTGCGACGCGAGCCGCTGCACGTGCTGGTGCCGGCAGCCCGTCGTGCCGCGCGGGCCACCCTGCGTCGACTTCCGATCGACATGCCCGCGGTCCTGGTCCACCGCACGACGGTCCTCCCCGAGGCCCATCTCCAACGTGCCCGCCCGCCGCGTACCACCACGGCGCGCGCCCTGGTGGACGCGGCGGGCTGGGCGGCCGGCGTGGACGAGGCGCAGTCGGTGCTGGCCGCCGGTTGCCAGCAACGCAGGGTGCTGCCCGAGGAGTTGCAGGCGGTGCTCGACGTTCTCCCTCGGGCTCCCCGTCGACGGCTGATCGGGCAGACCGTCGGCGACATCGCGGGCGGCGCGCAGGCGCTCTCGGAGATCGACTTCCTGCGGCTGTGCCGCAGGCACCGGCTGCCCGCCCCGGACCTGCAGGAACACCGGGTCGACGCGGCCGGCCGGAACCGCTGGCTGGACGCGTACTGGCGGGAGTGGCGGGTGCAGGTGGAGATCGATGGCGCGCACCACATGGACGCCAAGCAGTGGGCGGCCGACATGCGTCGGCAGAACGACGTCTGGACCAGCGGCGACCGGATTCTGCGCTTTCCGGCCTGGCTGGTCCGCGCCCGCCCGGACGAGGTCGCCGACACCGTCCGCCGCGCCCTCATCGCGGCCGGCTGGACCCCCACCGCGCCCGTACGCCACTCGACGCAGAAATGAATCTTGGACACTTTCCGTCAGCCGCTGACGGAAAGTGTCCAAGATTTCGAAGCTTCGACGGGCGGGGTGCCCGTCACTCCTTCTCGATGGTGACCTTGCTGGGCTTGGCGCTGCGCTCGTCGGTGGTCGGCTTGGTGGGTCGCTTGCCGTTCTCACCGGTGCTAGTGATCTTGGTGGGCTTGGCGCCCCGGCCGCCCTCGCCCGGAACGGCGGCCACTGTCGGCTCCCCGTCCACCCCGGCGCTCGCCAACCCACCGTCCACTGTGGTCATCGGCTCGGCCACCGGCCGCGTCGTGGACTGCCCGGACTCGTCCGCACCGGCGTTCACCGGCTGCCTGGTGTCGGCGGGCTCAGTCTTCAGCCCGGTGCCCGTACCCGACCCGGAGGCCGCGCCGGCGGCAACGCTCACGCCGTCGTCGCCACCACCGGGCACGCCCTCGCTCGCGCTGGCGTCGCCGGCCGGCGCGGTCGGGCCGTCGATCGGACCGGCGACACTCTGCAACCGCAGCTCGGACATCTGACGCTGGAACTCGTCGGACTCCTGCCGCGCCTTCCAGGTCTCCTGCCGCAGATCCGCCAACTGCTGCTGGGCCTGGGCGATCTCCAACATCACCTGGGCCAACTGCTGACGGCCCGCCGCCGACTCCTGCTGGGTCGCCGCCAGGTGCTGCTGGGTTGTGGCCAGGTGCTGCTGCGTGGTGGCCGCGTACTCCTCGAACTGCCGCCGGGACGCCGCGACATGCTCGTCGGCCTTGCGGCGCTTGTCGCTGGCCTCGGCCTCGGCCTGGCTCAGCAGCTCGGCGGCCTCCGCCTCGGAACGCTGGCGCAGCCCCGCCGCATCCTGCTCGGCCGCCTGACGGACGCCGGCCGCGCCCTGCTCGATCTCGTTCTTGCGAGCCGTGTACTCGGTCTCCAGCTCGTTCTTCCGAGTGGAGTATTCGGTTTCCAGCTCGTCCCGACGGGTGGTGAACCCGCTCTCCAGCTCCTGCTGACGGCTGGCGAGCCCGGCCTCCAACTCCTGCTGGCGCGCCGCGTGTTGCTTGTCCAACTCGTCGCGGCGCTTGGCGAACTCCTGCTCGGCCGCGGACCGCCGCTGCGCCAACTCCCGGTCGGCCGCCTCCCGACGGGAGTTGACCTCCTGCTCCACACCGGCCCGCCACGCGCCCAGCTCCTGCTGGGTCTGCGCCCGGGTGTGCTGCACGTACGCCTCGGTCTCGGTGCGCATGCGCTGCACGTACGCCTCGGTCTCGGCCCGGCTGCGCTTCGCCGACTCGGTGGCCTGCGTCGTCAGCCGCTCGGCCTCCTGCTGCGCCTTGGCGCGGGTGGCCCGCCCGGCCATCGACGCGTCGTCGATGATCTGCTTGGCCTCCTGCTGCGCCTTGGCATGGGTGGCCCGCCCGGCTTCGGTCGCGGTGTCGGTGAGCCGCTTGGCCTCCTGGAGTGCCTTGGCATGCACCTCCTTGGCGGCATCGCGCAGATCGCTGGCCTCCTGCCGGGCGTTGGCCAGCGTCTCGCGGGCCGTCTCGCGCAGCTTGGTGGCCTCCTGCTGGGCCCGGGTGTGGATCTCCTTGGCGGAATCCCGCAGCTGGGTGGCCTCCTGCTGGGCCTTCGCCAGAGCGTCCTGTGCGGCCTTGCGCAACTGCGCCGACTCGTCCTTGGCCGACCGCAGGGCCGCGTCCGCCTCGGCCCGCTGTGCGGCGCTGTGCCGCTCCTCCTCCGCACGTCGGGCGGCGAGGGCGATCTCGAAGTCCTTCAGAGCCCGCGCGGCCTGCTCGCGGGCCTCCTCGATGATGTGCTCGGCCGCGGCACGACGGGCCTCGATCTCCCCGTTCGCGTCGCCGAGGATCTGCTCCGCCTGCTCCTCGGCGAGAGTGAGGATCGACTCGACCCGCGGGCCGAGGTGCCGGAAGGACGCCCGGTCGACCACGTTCATCTGCTTGCGCACCTGGGTCAGGTCGCGCTGGAGAACCTCGACCTGGCCGGCGAGCTTGTGGATCTGTGTATACGCCTGTTCCCGTTCGGAGGCGAGGGTCGCGATCTCGTGCTCAGCACGTGCGACATAACGGTCGACCTGTTTCTTCTCGTACCCCCGCAGAGCGGACTCGAAGCTGGGCTCCGTCGTCACGTCCCCGCCGAGAGCGAACAGTTCCTCGCCGTGCGACATGCCCCCATCCTCACACGCAACGGGCCCTGCTGGGGCGATACGGACGGGCCTTGTGGGAGCTACTTCACTCCGTTGCGGTCAACGAATACCAGGGGTTAGGAAACGCATACGGCGCGAGGTGGCACCGGTTACCCGGTGTCACCTCGCGCCGTCGATGCCCCTACCTGACGCCTCGCGTCAGCCGGCGGTCTCCGCGGGCACCCGCTCCTGACCACCATCGGTCTTCTTTGCTGCTTCCGGCTTGGCAGCCGGAGCGGCCTGCGCCGGCATTCCCGGGACGATGCCGGCGAGGCCGGAGAGCATCTGACCCAGCTGCGACGTGACAGCGTCCTTCTGTCGGGTGAGGTCCTCGACCTCGCGGCGGGCGGCCTGCGTGGTCAGCTCCGCCTCGGTGCGAGCCTCGGTGAGCAGGCGCTGCGACTCGGCCTTCGCCTCGTTGAGGGTCTTCTCCGAGTGGGCCTTGGCCTTGTCGACCGTCTCGGCGGCGTTGCGCTCCGACTCGACCCGCCGCGCCTCGGCGCGCTGCTCGATCTCCTTGGCCCGCTCCTGCGCGGCCCGCGCACGCTGCTCGGCCTCGCTGACCATCTTCTGCGTCTGCGCGACCTGGGCGGCGTGCCGCTCGGACTCCTCGCGCTCGGCCTTCTCCCGCCGCTCGGCCAGCTGGAGCTCCAGGGCCTGCAGGTCCTTGTCGCGCTTGTCCCGCGCGTCGGTGAGCAGCTTGGTCGCCTCGGCGCGCTTCTCCTCAGCCTCGCGGGCGGCCTTCGCCCGCTGCTGGGTGATCTCCCGCTCGGCGGTGGCCCGCAGGGTGGCGACCTCCCGCTCGACTGTCGACTTCAGCTCGGCCACCTCGTGCGCGGTGACCGTACGTAGCTGCTTGGTCTCCCGGTCGGCGTCGGCGCGCAGCGTGTCGGCCTCGCGGCGAGCCTGCACCCGGACCTCGGCGGCTTCGCGCTCGGCGGCCGTACGCAGGTTGCCCGCCTCGCGCTCGGCGCTCGCCTTCATGGCGGCGGCCTCGGCGCGGGCCTTGTCGGTGATCTCGCGAGCCTCGAGGCGGGCGGCGGAGAGGATGCCCTCCGACTCGCGCTTGGCCTCGTTGCGGTGGTCGTTGGCCTGCTCCTCGGCGAGCCGGAGGATCTGCTCGACGCGCGTGCCCAGCCCGGAGAGGGTGGGCCGGCTGTTCTCTTCGAGCTGCTTGTTCGTGTCGGTGAGCTTCTGCTCCAGCGCACTCATGCGCTGCTCGGCCTGGCGGAGCCGACGCTGGGCGTCGTTCATCCGCTGCTCGGCCTCGGCACGGGCCTGCTCGGACTGGGTCAGCGCGGCGGTCATCCGGCCGAGGAAGTCGTCGACCTGATGGGTGTTGTATCCGCGCAGGCCAACGGTGAAATCTGGCTGCGAGTTCGCGTTATCGAAGAACGCGAGAGGGGAGGACTGCTGCTGGGGCATTGGGACATACTGGCAGACGCCCCAGGGTGCTTCGCAAGAGCGGTGCGAAGCTTTCGTGCCCTCTTTACATGGTCAACTCCCGCGATCGGCGAGGTTGGACCAATCGGCGATCTTGGCAGGTCCTGGCGGGTCGGACGCCACGCAGCGTGACGCGGAAAAGGGCCCCGGGGTTACCCCGAGGCCCTTTGTTCGATCCGGGTGGCTTATCCGCTAATGGGGGCGGAAGAACAATGAGCGATCAGCGCAATGGTCATCCAGCGTTCCACCGTCCGGCCGGGACCCGCCTCGGCGCTCCGGATGCCGGTCGACGACCCCGGGCCGGCGGTGCCGGTCAGTCACCCCGGGCCGGCGGTGCCGGTCAGTCACCCCGGGCCGGCGGTGCCGGTCAGTCACCCCGGGCCGGCGGTGCCGGTCAGTGACCCCGGAACCGGTTGATCGCGTCCTCGTGCCGGGCCCGCAACTCCCCGTCACGTACGCCCAGTCCGTCGGTGGGCGCGAGGCAGCGCACGCCGACCTTGCCCTGGTGGGCGTTGCGGTGCACCTCGTACGCGGCCTGGCCGGTCTGCTCCAGCGGGTAGGTGCGGGACACCGTCGGGTGCACCTTGCCGAGCGCGACCAGGCGGTTGGCCTGCCACGCCTCGTGGTAGTTGGCGAAGTGGCTGCCCACGATCCGCTTGAGGTGCATCCACAGGTAGCGGTTGTCGTACTGGTGCAGGAAGCCGCTCGTGGAGGCGCAGGTGACGATGGTCCCACCGCGCCGGGCCACGTAGACGCTGGCGCCGAACGTCTCCCGGCCCGGGTGCTCGAACACGATGTCCGGGTCCTCGCCGCTGGTCAGCTCGCGAATCCGTTCGCCGAAGCGCCGCCACTCGTCCGGGTCCTGGGTCTCCTCGTCCTTCCAGAAGCGGAAGCCCTCCGCGGCCCGGTCGATGACCAGCTCCGCGCCCATCCGGCGGCACAGCTCGGCCTTCTCCGGCGAGGACACCACGCAGACTGGAATCGCGCCGCCGTTGAGTGCCATCTGGGTGGCGTACCCACCGAGGCCGCCGGAGGCGCCCCAGATCAGCACGACATCGCCCTGCTTCATGTTGGCGCCGTGGTGCGAGACGAGCTGCCGGTACGCGGTGGAGTTGACCAGCCCGGGACTGGCCGCCTCCTCCCAGCTCAGGTGCCGTGGCTTGGGCATCAGCTGGTTGGCCTTGACCACCGCCAGCTCGGCCAGCCCGCCGAAGTTGGTCTCGAAGCCCCAGATCCGCTGTTGCGGGTCGAGCATCGTGTCGTCGTGCCCGGCCGCGTCCTCCAACTCGACGGAGAGGCAGTGCGCGACAACCTCGTCGCCGGGGGCCCAGCGGGTCACCCCGGGGCCGGTGCGCAGCACCACGCCGGCCGCGTCCGAGCCGACCACGTGGTACGGCAGGTCGTGCCGGCGGGTCAGCTCGGAGACCCGGCCGTAGCGCTCCAGGAACTTGAAGGTGGGCAGCGGCTCGAAGATGCTGGTCCACACCGTGTTGTAGTTGATCGCGCTGGCCATCACCGCGATCAGCGCCTCGCCCGGCGCCAGCTCCGGCGTCGGCACCTCCTGCACGTGCAGGGCCTTGCGTGGGTCCTTGTCCCGGGTGGCCATGCCGTCGAACATCCGGGCTTCCTCGGCGCGGACCACCACGCCCCGGTAGCTCTCCGGTACGGGCAGCCCGGCGAGGCCGGCGAGTTCGCGGTCCGGATCGTTCGATTCCTCCGCCGCCATGATCGCTTCGAGGATGTCCTGCACGGTGACCTCCGGTTCATCCGCACCCGCACGGGCCCGGGTGCTGCCATCGTCGGCGCCGGTGGGGCACGACCGCCATGTCGGCATTCGACACATCCGGCACCGGTCGCGCTCCTGTGGGGCCGGACGTTACTGAACGGTAGCTAGGCCGGGAAGTCCTCTGTGAAAAACTGCATCCGCCGATGCGTGAAGGTGTCCAACCAGCCCGCCAACCGCGCACTGACGTGCGCGCACCAGGGCCCCGACGGCCACCACCCCCTGGTTGATCAAGAGCTTTCGGTCACCTGCGGGGCGCGGGATGACGCAAACCTCGTGATCAACCAGGGGGTGGATGGGCGGGGCAGGGGTGGGGTCAGTGGGGGGTGGGGGCGGGTTGGACCAGTTCGACGAGGACGCCACCGGCGTCCTTGGGGTGGACGAAGTTGATCCGGCTGTCCGCGGTGCCACGCCTCGGAGCGTCGTAGAGAAGGCGCATGCCGCGCTCGCGTAGCGCCGCGCAGGCCGCGTCGATGTCCACCACCGTGTACGCGACCTGCTGCACGCCCGGCCCGTTGCGGTCCAGGAACTTCGCGATCGTCGACTCCGGGGTGAGCGGGGCGAGCAACTGCACGCAGCCACCCTCGGTGGTCGGCCCGACGGCCAGCATCGCTTCCCGGACGCCCTGCTCGGTGTTGGTCTCCACGTGAACGCAGCGCATCCCGAACGTCCGCTGGTAGAAGTCGATCGCGGCGTCCAGGTCGGCCACGGCGATCCCGACGTGGTCAATCTTGCGAAGTCCGATGTCTGTGACGTAGTCCGCACCGGGCTCGACGGGGGAGTTCTCTGCCATGGCGCTAGTCTGGCCGAACAATCGTTAAGGCGTACAGCTCGGCACCCCCTTCGGAGGCAGGCATGGCTTCGGTGATCGTCAGCGGCGCGCGGACCCCGATGGGCCGGCTGCTGGGCAACCTCAAGGACCTCCCGGCCACGAAGCTCGGCGGAATCGCCATCAAGGCGGCGCTGGAGCGTGCCGGCGTCAGCCCGGACCAGGTCCAGTACGTGATCATGGGCCAGGTGTTGCAGGCCGGCACCGGTCAGATCCCGGCTCGGCAGGCGGCGGTCGAAGCCGGCGTGCCGATGTCGGTGCCGGCGCTGACCATCAACAAGGTCTGCCTCTCCGGCCTGGACGCGATCGCCCTGGCCGACCAGCTGATCCGCGCCGGCGAGTTCGACATCGTGGTGGCCGGCGGCATGGAGTCGATGACCAACGCCCCGCACCTGCTGATGGGCCAGCGCACCGGCTACAAGTACGGCGACGTGGTGGTCAAGGACCACATGGCACACGACGGGCTCAGCGACGCCTGGGACTGCTGCTCGATGGGCGAGTCGACCGAGCGGCTCGGTGCCAAGCACGGCATCTCCCGCGAGGAGCAGGACGCCTTCGCCGCCGCCAGCCACCAGCGGGCTGCCGCCGCGCAGAAGAACGGCCACTTCGCCGACGAGATCGCCCCGGTGGTCATCCCGCAGCGCAAGGGTGACCCGCTGGTGATCACCGAGGACGAGGGCATCCGTCCGGACACCACAGTCGAGTCACTGGCCAAGCTGCGCCCCGCCTTCGCCAAGGACGGCACCATCACCGCCGGCAGCTCGTCGCCGATCTCCGACGGCGCCGCCGCGGTGCTCGTGATGAGCAAGGCCAAGGCGAAGGAGCTGGGGCTGACCTGGCTGGCCGAGATCGGTGCGCACGGCAACGTGGCGGGCCCGGACAACTCCCTGCACTCGCAGCCGTCCAACGCGATCAACCACGCCCTGAAGAAGGGTGGCCTGAGCGTCGCGGACCTGGACCTCATCGAGATCAACGAGGCGTTCGCGCAGGTCGGCGTCCAGTCCACCCGGGACCTCGGGATCAGCCCGGAGAAGGTCAACGTCAACGGCGGCGCGATCGCGCTGGGGCACCCGATCGGCATGTCCGGCGCGCGTCTCGTACTCACCCTCGCCCTGGAGCTGAAGCGGCGCGGCGGTGGCACCGGTGCGGCCGCGCTGTGTGGCGGCGGCGGCCAGGGCGACGCGCTGATCATCCACGTGCCGGGCAAGGCCGAGACCAGCCAGTGAGCGCGAGGAGTGAGCCGGTCTTGCGAGCCCCGCGGTCGCGAACGGGGATGGCGCAGTGAGCGAGACTGAGCACGTCCCGGCAGCGGGCACCACGTCGGTGCGCCGCAGCCGGGACGTACCGCTGCTTGTCGAGCGGGCCCGCACCGGCGACCCCCGGGCGGTGGCTCGCCTGATCACGTTGGTGGAGAACGGTGACGCGCTGTTGCCGGAGATCGCCGCGGCGCTGGCGCCGTACGCCGGGCAGGCCCAGGTGGTCGGGCTGACCGGTTCACCCGGGGTGGGTAAGTCGACCACCACGAACGAGCTGGTCCGCGCGCTGCGGGCGCGCGGGCACCGGGTGGGTGTGCTGGCTGTCGACCCGTCCAGCCCGTTCACCGGCGGAGCGATCCTCGGTGACCGGGTGCGGATGCAGGACCACGCCACCGATCCGGGCGTCTACATCCGGTCGATGTCCAGCCGGGGCCACCTCGGCGGGCTGGCCGCGGCCACGCCGCAGGCGGTCCGGGTGCTGGAGGGCGCCGGCTGTGACGTGGTGCTGGTGGAGACGGTCGGCGTCGGGCAGGCCGAGGTGGAGGTCGCCTCGCTCGCCGACACGACGCTGGTGCTGCTCGCACCCGGGATGGGCGACGCGATCCAGGCGGTCAAGGCCGGCATCCTGGAGATCGCTGACGTGTTCGTGGTCAACAAGGCGGACCGGGACGGCGTCGACGCCACAGTCCGTGACATCCAGGGCATGATCGCGCTCGGTGAGCGCGGGCCGGGGCAGTGGCGGCCCCAGGTGGTCCGGTCGGTCGCCGCGCGGGGCGAGGGCATCGACGACATCGCCGCCGCCATCGACAAGCACCGGGGCTGGCTGGTCGAGCACGGCGAGCTGCGCCGCCGCCAGGAGGCGCGGGCCGCCGCCGAGATCGAGGCGATCGCGCTCGGTACCCTCCGCTCCCGGATCGGCTCACTGCGCGACGGTACGGAGTTGGCCACGCTCGCCACCAAGGTTGCCGAGGGCGCTACCGATCCGTACACGGCAGCGGACGAGTTGCTCGCCCAGCTCGCGCGCTGACCCGGCGACCCGCCGGCCGGCGTGTCCACCTGGACGAACCCGATCGGCACTGTCCGGTGCGGACCGACGCCGTCGCTCGTGCGCGCCGCACGCCCACAAGCGAAGGTCGCTCTGGTTTTAGTAGGCTCGCCGCGCGTGGCCGCAAGCGGGGCTTCCGCGAAGCGGGCTGACGAGCGGGTCGGTCCACAGTGCACGGGACCAGGGGAGATGTGATCATGACGGACGCGGTGGAGAACGCCGGCGCAGTGCAGCCCGCCACGGGCGCGGCCCGGGGTGTCACGTCGGTTTCCGACGAGGTCGTGGAGAAGATCGCCGGTGCGGCCGCTCGTGCCGTGCCCGGTGTCGCCGACCTCGGCGGCGATGTCTCCCGTTTCTTCAACAGCGTGCTGGACAAGATCGGCCTGGACGAGGTGGGCGACGCTCGGCGGGGCGTGTCGGCCGACGTGAAGGGCAGCTCGGCCGTCATCAACGTGGTCCTGGTGATCGACGCCGGGCACGTCGTGGCCGACGTGACCGAGGCGGTGCGGGCCGCGGTGATCGAAGCGGTGGAGAAGTACGGCCTGACTGTCACCCAGGTCAACGTCACTGTGGACGACATCGAGCTGAACCAGCCGGGCGCGGCAGCCGGAGCCTGAGACGTAGCTGCCCAACAGCCTGACGGTTGACTCGGTGGTGTGAGGAGCAGGAGCGACTGTGGACCTGGAAGCAACGCAGGAGCTGAGCAGGGCGTCGGTGCCGGCCGGCGGGACGACGCAGGTCGCCGACGAGGTGATCGAGAAGATCGCCGTCGCGGCGGCCCGCGCGGTGCCCGGTGTGGCCGACTTGGGTGGAGACGTCGCCCGGTTCTTCAACGCGGTTCTCGACCGGGTCGGGCTGGACCAGGTGGGTGACGCCCGTCGGGGTTGTTCGGCCCACGTGACCGGGGACGCGGCCGTGGTCAACCTGGTGTTGGTGATCGAGGCCGGTCGACAGGTGGCAGAGGTCAGCGGTCAGGTGCGCGCTCGAGTGACCGAGGCGGTCGAGGCGTTCGGAATGCGGGTCGATGAGGTCAACATCCGGGTCGACGACCTGGCGATCAGCGAAACCCCCACCGTGCCCCCCGCCTGACCGGTGCGTTGCGCGATCTGACCCAGTTCCCCCGTCGATCATGCAGTCGTGGTGGCCATTTTGGCCCCGGTTGCGGGATTTGTGCACCACCACAACTCTATGATCGATGCGGGCGCTCGCCGTTACTCGTCGGTACGGGCTGACTTAGCGATCGTTCAGGTAGGGGCCTTACACTCGACGTGCAGTCGAGGACCCGAGGAGGAGCCCTGCTCATGGACGCCGACGAGATCGACGCCGGACGGGCGCGCTGGCAGGCCCGGTACGACGCCGCGCGCAAGCGGGACGCGGACTTCACCACACTCTCCGGGATGCCGGTGGAGCCGGTGTACGGGCCACCGGAGGGTGCCACCTATCCGGGCTTCGAAAGGATTGGTTGGCCGGGCGAGTACCCGTACACCCGGGGTTTGTATCCGACCGGCTACCGGGGTCGGACCTGGACGATCCGGCAGTTCGCCGGCTTCGGCAACGCCCAGCAGACCAACGAGCGCTACAAGATGATCCTCGGCGCCGGCGGCGGCGGGCTCTCGGTTGCGTTCGACATGCCGACGCTGATGGGTCGCGACTCGGACGACCCGCAGGCGCTCGGCGAGGTCGGCCACTGCGGCGTTGCCATCGACACCGCCACCGACATGCAGGCGCTCTTCGACGGCATCGACCTGGCCGGCGTGACCACCTCGATGACCATCTCCGGTCCGGCCGTGCCGGTGTTCTGCATGTACCTGGTCGCCGCCGAGCGGCAGGGCGCCGACCTGTCCAAGCTGGACGGCACCCTGCAGACCGACATCTTCAAGGAGTACATCGCGCAGAAGGAGTGGCTCTTCGACCCGGAGCCGCACCTGCGCCTGATCGGCGACCTGATGGAGTACTGCGCCCGGGAGATCCCGCGCTACAAGCCGCTGTCGGTCTCCGGCTACCACATTCGTGAGGCCGGCTCGACCGCTGCGCAGGAGCTGGCGTACACCCTGGCGGACGGCTTCGGCTACGTCGAGCTGGGTCTCTCGCGTGGGCTCGACGTGAACGTCTTCGCGCCGGGGCTGAGCTTCTTCTTCGACTCGCACCTCGACTTCTTCGAGGAGATCGCCAAGTTCCGTGCCGCCCGCCGGATCTGGGCCCGCTGGCTGCGTGACGTCTACGGCGCGACCAGCGAGAAGGCCCTGTGGCTGCGGTTCCACACGCAGACCGCCGGTGTGTCGCTGACAGCGCAGCAGCCGGTAAACAACGTCGTACGCACCGCCGTCGAGGCTCTCGCGGCGGTGCTCGGCGGCACGAACTCACTGCACACCAACGCACTGGACGAGACCCTGGCGCTGCCCACCGACGAGTCGGCCGAGATCGCCCTGCGTACCCAGCAGGTGTTGATGGAGGAGACCGGTGTGGTCAACGTGGCCGACCCGCTCGGCGGCTCCTGGTACGTGGAGGCGTTGACCGACAAGATCGAGGCCGAGGCGGAGGAGATCTTCGCCCGGATCCGGCAGCTCGGCGGGGACGGGCCACACCAGATCGGCCCGATGACCTCGGGCATCCTGCGCGGCATCGAGGACGGCTGGTTCACCGGGCACATCGCCGAGTCGGCCTTCGTCTACCAGCAGGCCCTCGAGAAGGGCGACAAGAAGATCGTCGGGGTCAACTGCCACACCGGCACCGTCGCCAAGGAGCTGGAGATCCTGCGCATCTCACACGAGGTGGAGCTGGAGCAGCGTCGGGTGCTCGCCGAGCGCAAGACCGCGCGGGACGAGTCGGCCGTCCGCGCGGCGGTGACCCGGATGATCGAGGCGAGCCGCACCGACGAGAACATGATCCCCGCCATGCTCGACGCGGTCCGCGCCGAGGCGACCCTGGGCGAGATCTGCGACGCCCTGCGGGCCGAGTGGGGCACCTACCGCGAACCAGCCCGCTTCTAACCCTGCCCGCCACCCCCCCACCCCGTCGATCTTGCAGTTTCGGTGCTGGCATAAGGCATAAATGTGGCGTACCGGCGACAGAATGTGCAAGATCGGGGGGGTGGGGGCGGGGCGTGAGAGTTGCAACGTCGGGGTTGCGGGTGAGCTGAGATCGGGGGCTCACGTGCGAGACTAGGTAACCATGAGCGACCCACGGATCACCTCGTCGATCTTCACCCGCGGCGCGGTCGACCTCAGCACGCTGCGTGGCCCCGCACCAGCAAGTACCCGCCCCGGCACGCCCCCACAGAGCGGCCCGTCCAACGGCGCCCCCGGCGCGCCCACCGCCGGCGGTGACACCGCCATCGTGGACGTCACCGAGGCGACAATTCAGTCCGACGTGCTCGAACGCTCGATGGCCACGCCCGTCGTCGTGTTCTTCGGTGCGGCCGGCTTCCCGGAGAGCGACGAGTTCGCCCCGGTCCTGGAGCGGCTGAACGCCGAGGGCGGCGGCACCTGGGTGCTGGCCCGGGTCGACGTGCAGGAAAATCCCCGAATCGCCCAGATGTTCCGCGTGCAGGGCATCCCCATGGTCTACGCGGTCGTCGGCGGCCAGCCGGTCGACGCCTTCTCCGGAGTGGTTCCCGAGGCTCAGCTGCGGCAGTGGATCCAGGCCGTGCTCAAGGCCGGTGGCGTGAGCGTCGCCGAGCCGGAGGACCCCCGGCTCGACGAGGCGGACGACGCGCTGATGAGCGGCGACCTGGACGCCGCCGAACAGGCGTACCGGAAGATCCTCGCCGACGCCCCGGCGGACGCCGCGGCCACGGCGGGGCTGGCCCAGGTCGGGGTGGCCCGCCGGGTGGCCGGCGCCGACCCGTCCACCGCGCTGGCCGCCGCCGAGAGCGCCCCCGACGACGTCGCCGCCCAGCTGTTGGCCGCCGACATCGAGGTGCTCAGCGGCCTGGCCGAGCAGGCGTACGCGCGGCTCGTCGGTCTGGTCCGGCGCACCGCCGGTGAGGACCGTGAGACGGTCCGCCAGCACCTCGTCTCGCTCTTCTCCATTGCCGGCCCGGACGATCCGGCGGTCGCCTCGGCGCGTCGGGCCCTGGCCAGCGCCCTGTTCTGAGTTCGTAGCACGCCAGCGCGGGCCGGCGTTCCGGCCGGCCCGCCCGACCACCGAGGACGGGAGCTCACGATGCGCCGGATCGCCGTCCTCGACGCGCCGACAAATCTCGGTCTACGGCCGCCGACGTCAACGTCGGTCCCGGGTTGCGCCAAGGCGCCCGGGGCGCTGCGCGACCACGACCTGCTGGCCCGGCTCCGCGCCCGCGACGCCGGCTGCGTCACCCCCGCCCGGTACGACCCGGGCGACTGGCGACCCGGCGACGGGGTGTGCCACGCCCGGGAGATCGCCGACTACTCGTTGGCCCTCGCCGAACGCATCGGCTCGATCATCGACCGGGGCGAGTTCCCGGTGGTGCTCGGCGGCGACTGCTCAGTGCTCCTCGGCTCGGCCCTGGCCATGCACCGCCTCGGCGAGGCCGTCGGAGGGCGGATCGGGCTGGTCTTCGTCGACGGGCACTCCGACTTCCGGCACCCCGGCAACGCCTCCTACGTCGGCGCTGCCGCCGGTGAGGACCTGGCCCTGGTCACCGGTCGAGGGCAGGCCGACCTGGCCGCGCTGGAGGGCCGCCGGCCCTACTTCCGCGACATCGACGTGGTGGTGCTCGGCATCCGTGCCCAGGACGAGTACCGGCTCGACCTTCAGGCCGCCGGGATCACCACCCGACCGGTGCCGGCCCTGCGCGCCGAGGGCGCCGCCCGGACGGCCCAGTGGGCGCACGAGCAACTCGCCGACTGCGCGGGCTACTGGGTGCACATCGACGTGGACGTGCTCGACCCGGCGGTGATGCCCGCCGTGGACGCCCCCGACCCGGGTGGAATCGCCTTCGCCGAGCTGGAGATCCTGCTCGCCGGCCTGGTCGACACCCCGCACTGCCTCGGCGTGGAGCTGACCGTCTTCGACCCCGACTACGACCCGGACGGCTCGTACGCGGCCGAGATCGTCAACACAGTGGTCGCCGGTCTGGCACCGGTGACCGCCCCGGAAGCGGTGCCGCCCCGACTGCTGTCGGCCCGGCCCACGCCCTCCCCGCGACGCGGCAACGGCCGGGCTGCGACCGCCACCGAGCGGCTCGACCGTGCCGAGCGTCCCGACCGTGCCGAGCGTCCCGAGCGGCTCGACCGTGCCGAGCGTCCCGACCGTGCCGAGCGGCTCGACGGGCTTGCCGGGCTTGACGGGCTCGACCGCGCTGAGCGGGTTGCGCGGCTTGAATTCCCGGCTGGCATCGAACCCGCTGACAATGACCCCGCCGACGTCGGGCCTGCCGGGCTCGGGTCTGCCGATGTCGGGTCTGCCGGCGTCGGTGTCCCCGGCGTGGGTTCGTCAGTGAGCGCGGGGCCGTACGACGTCCCGGCCGAGGGGGAGCCACCCGGCACGGGCGGACGGGTCCACTCCGAGCCGTCGGGCATCGCGGCCAGTGTCGCGCCCCTTGTCGAGCGCGAACCGGTCGGCCCGCCGGCGTCGGCCGGCCCAGGTCTCCTCCGACGCACCGCCCCGTCGACGCAGAACCCGCCCGAAAGGCGCGAAGCCGACACTGCCTGACCCGTCCCTCGGCCTCCTGGTCTTGATCCACTCGGGGTCAGTGAATCCGGGGTGGCTCGGACACCGCAGTTTTAGCGAAACCGAGTCGATCAAGGCCGGGCGTTGGCCCCGGGGCAGTAGCCGGACGTCCGGCGGGCCTCCGGACGGCCCCGGGCAGCGGCCGGACGTCCGGCGGGCCCGCGGACGGCCCCGGGCAACGGCCGGACGCCCGGCGGAGTCCCGGACGGGTGGGTCAGGGGGTGGGGAGGGCGCGGAGGAAGCGCTCGGCCATCGGGACTGCCGAGGCGGTGCTGGCCCCGCCCTTCTCCACGAACACGGCGAACGCCACGTCGCCCCGCCAGCCGACGAACCAGGCGTGGGTGTGCGCCGGGTTGTCGTCGTACTCGGCGGTGCCGGTCTTGCCGTACACCTCACCCGGCACATCCTTGAGCGCGCTGCCGGTGCCGGCGGTGACCACCTCGCGCATCATCGTGCGCAGCGCCGCGACGGACTCCGGCTTGAGCTGCTCGCCTGCCTGTGCCGGCTTGGCCGGCGCCGGGTCGAGCAGCAGCTTCGGCTGCTCGAAGCGGCCGCGGGCGACGGCGGCGGTGGCGCCGGCCATGGCGAGCGGGCTGACCAGCGTGGTGCCCTGCCCGAACGACGCGGCGGCCTGCTCGGCCAGGCTGCCGCCCGTCGAGACCTTGCCGGTGAAGGCGTCCATGCCGAGGTCCCACTGACCCTCCAGGCCCAGCGAGCGACCGGCGGCGGCCAGCCCGTCGCCGCCGAGCTTCGGGGCCAGCGCGGCGAACGCCGTGTTGCAGGACTTGGCGAAGTCGGTGCGGAACGGCACCGAGCCGAGCTCGAAGTTGTCCGAGTTCTTGAAGGACCGGCCGTCCACGGTGAAGGTCTTCTTGCAGTCCACCGGCCCGTCCAGCGTGACCGCGCCCCGGTCCAGCAGGCCCAGCGTGCTGACCATCTTGAAGGTGGAGCCCGGAGGCACCTGGGCGTCGAAGGCCAGATTCTGCCCGGCCGGACCGGGGCCGTTCGCGGCGGCGAGCACGGCGCCGTCGCTGATCCGGACCGCCACCAGGGCGGACCGGCGCGACTCGGCGCGCAGTGCCCCGTCGGCCGCGTTCTGCACGGCGACGTCCAGCGTGGTCTTCAGCGCCTGCCCGGGCTGCGGCTCCCGGCGGAACAGTTCGGCGCCGGTGGGTTCGAGTTTGCCGCCCTCGGCCGGACGCTCGACCACCACTGTCAGCCCGGGGCCGCCGCGCAGTCGTTCGTCGTAGCGGCCCTGTAGCCCGCCGTGCCCGACCAGATCACCGACGACGTACCGGTCGGGGTGTGCGGCGAGGTCGTCGGCCTGCGCCGGGTCGACAGAGCCGAGCAGGGCACGGGCGAACTCGCGGGTGGGCGCCAGGTCGATCTTGTCGGAGACGAACTTGGTGCCGGGCAGGTCGTAGATCCGGGGCTTGATCTGCCGGTACGCCTCCTCGCGGAGCGACACCACCTCGACGAATGCGCCCGGCTCGGCCTTTGCCACCCGGTCGGGCAGGTCGGCCAGGTCGACGCCGGGGACCAGCGCCGGGCGAATGGCCTTGAACGCCGCGTCGAGGTCCTTGACGAGCTTCTTGAGGTCGGTGACCCCGTTGGGCTGCACACCCACCCGGACCACCGGGCGCGGGGTCACCAGCGGCTTTCCGGCGTTGTCCAACACCGCGGCGCGGGCACCGGGGTCGCGCCGCAGCGCCAACCGGTCGCCCTTGGCGAGCTGCTCGTGCACCACAGTCGGCTCCCAGATCACCTGCCACTGGTCGTCGTCGCCGTGGGCGAGCCGCACCTCCCGGTCGTACGCCCAGCGGGCCTGACCGGGCAGGGCCCACTCCACCTGGACTGTCGTGGTGGCGATGTCCTTCGTGATCTTCGGCTCGCCGCGACGCGTCAACTTGGGTGGGGTGGCCGCGAGCTCACCGGAGAGGTCCTTGATCTCGCGCGCCACGTCGGCCGACGGCAGTTTCGAGCCGAGCGGGTCGATCAGACCGACCGCCTGGAGGTCACCGCTACGCCAGCCCGCCAGGAAGGCGTCGACGGTGCGCTGCGGCCCGTCGTCACCGGAACAACCGACCAGGACACCCGCCGCGAGCAGCGCCGTGGTGACGGCGGCGGCGAGCCGGCGGGCGGGGTTCGGCCGGTGGGGCCGAGGGTACGACAAGGGCATGAAGCTGGTCCTTCCGATCTCGGACTGCCCTCGCACGGTAGTACGGGAACGCCGTCCCCAACGTCCCCCCGGCGCTCGGCCGCGCCCAAAGACGGGCCGCGCCCGTGTGATGAACATCGCGTGGCGGGGTATCCCGCAGCCGGCCAACCTCGGACCCGCAACGGGTGAAAGGACAAAGTCCCGATCCGGACGTCTGGCCAGTGGTCCGCCGACGAAGGCGCACAACGGCAGGGCCTAGGCTGGGCGGCAGAGTGACCCACAACGCGGTGGGTCGAGGGGAGTGGCACCGATGGACCGGCGTCCGGCGATCAAACCGGAACCCGACCTCCGGCAGGATGACTCCGGCCGGGACGATGACAGCTTCGATTCGGCGACCGACGGGGACGGCTACGGCCGACTCGACACGGGAGTCACCGGGCTGACCGGGTCGAGCATCGACACCATCTACGATCTGGGTCTGCCAGCCGAGGCGCTGGCCGACGACGTGGAGGACGCCGAGCTCGACGAACCAGTCCCCAACGCGGAGCGCCTGGTGGCCCAGGCCGTCGCGCTCGCCGGGGACGACCACGACGCGGCGACACTTGTCGGCCGTTTCTGGCGGTTCGCCCCGGACGAGGAGCTGGTCGGCTTCACGGCGGAAGAGATGCTCGACGCGGCCCGGGCGCACCGGGATCTCGCCCAGCAGCGGGTGCCGGGCGAGTTGAAGCTGCGGATCCACGAACCGCACGCCGACCAGCACCACACGGTCGTCGAGATCGTCACTGACGACATGCCGTTCCTGGTCGACTCTGTGACGGCCCTGCTCAACTCGTACCACCTCGACGTGCACCTGCTGGTGCACCCGCTGGTGGTGGTGCGGCGGGAGCCGCTGGGCCGGCTCACCGAGGTCTCCGCGGATGTGGAACCGGACGACGCGATCGCCGGCGACATCATCGAGAGCTGGATGCGGATCGAGATCGACCCGGTCCGGGACGCTGCCGAACGGGACCGGTTGCGCCGCGAGTTGCAGCGGGTGCTCACCGACGTGCGGGAGGCGGTGGAGGACTGGCCGAAGATGCGTCAGCGTGCCCTCGCGCTCGCCGACGAGTTGGCGTCCGCCCGTACCTCCGACAACCGCCCACCGGTGCCGGAAAAGGACATCACCGACTCGGTGGAGCTGCTGCGGTGGCTCGCCCAGGACCACTTCACCTTCCTCGGCTACCGCGAGTACCGGTTGGTGGACGCCGACGGCGGCGACGCCGCCGACCCGGTCGACGGCAAGGCGTTGGAGGCGGTGCTCGGCACCGGTCTGGGCATCCTGCGCTCCGATTCGCCGGATGCGCGGTCGCTGTCCTCGATGACGCCCGAGGCGCACGAGAAGGTGCTGGAGAAGCGCCTGCTGATCATCACCAAGGCCAACTCCCGTGCCACAGTGCACCGCTCGGCGTACCTGGACTACATCGGCTTCAAGATCTTCAACTCCGCCGGTGACGTGATCGGTGAGCGGCGCTTCCTGGGCCTGTTCTCGACGGCCGCCTACCGGACCAGCGTCCGCGAGCTGCCGGTGGTACGCCGCAAGGTGGCCGAGGTGCTGGACCGCTCCGGCCTGAGCCAGCGCAGCCACTCGGGCAAGGATCTGATCCAGATCCTGGAGACCTACCCGCGCGACGAGCTGTTCCAGATCAAGACCGACGACCTGTACCACGCTGTCGTCGGCGTGCTGCGGATGGCCGGCCGCCGGCAGCTGCGGGTGTTCCTGCGTCGGGACGCGTACGGGCGGTTCATCTCCTGCCTGATCTACCTGCCCCGGGACCGGTTCACCACTCAGAACCGGCTGCGCATGCAGGACATCCTGCTGCGTGAGCTGAACGGTGTCGGGGTGGACTACACCACCCGCGTCACCGAGTCGATGCTGGCCCGGGTGCACTTCATCGTTCGTACCGACCCGACGCGGCCACCCGGCGACATCGACGCCGACCTGCTCGCCGAGGAGCTGGCCGACGCCACCCGACTCTGGGACGACGACTACCGGTTGGTGCTGGAGCGCAAGCTCGGCGACGAGCAGGCCAAGCACCTGTTCACCCGGTACGCCGACGCGTTCCCGGAGGGCTACAAGGACGGGCACACGCCGTACGAGGCGATGAAGGACCTGGCGAAGCTGGAGCTGCTCGAGGAGCCCGGCCAGCTGGAGATGCACCTGTTCCGCAAGCAGCTCGCGCCCCGACCGGGCACCCGGGTGCCAGGCGCGGACCTCGCCGAGGCCATGGACGTCCGGTTCAAGGTCTACCGGTACGGCGAGCCGATGATGCTCTCCGCCGTGCTGCCGGTGCTGCACTCGCTCGGCGTACGGGTGGTCGACGAGCACCCGTACGAGGTGGACCGCATCGACGGCCGGGTCTACCTGTACGACTTCGGCCTCATGCTGCCCGAGGGGCATCACGAGCTGGCCGAGGTGCGCCCGCACGTGGAGAACGCCTTCGCGGCAGCCTGGCGCGGCGAGGCCGAGGTGGACCGGTTCAACGAGCTGGTGCTGCGCGGCGGGCTGACCTGGCGGCAGGTGGTGGTGCTCCGGGCGTACGCGAAGTACCTGCGGCAGGCCGGCACTGTCTTCTCGCAGGACTACATGGAGCAGACCTTCATCGCGTACCCGAAGCTCGCCGCGTTGCTGGTGGAGCTCTTCGAGACCCGGTTCGCGCCGGGCGAGTCGAGCACCGAGCAGCGGCAGCAGCGCAGCGGTGAGCTGGTGGAGACGATCCGGGGCGCGTTGGACGACGTGGCGAGCCTCGACCAGGACCGGATCCTGCGCTCGTACCTGACGCTGATCGAGGCGACCCTGCGGACCAGCTTCTACCAGAAGCGCGCCGACGGGCGGCCGAAGGCGTACGTGGCGTTCAAGCTCGACCCGCAGGCCATTCCGGACCTGCCCGCGCCGCGACCGAAGTTCGAGATCTTCGTCTACTCGCCGCGCTTCGAGGGTGTGCACCTGCGGTTCGGGCCGGTGGCCCGGGGCGGGTTGCGCTGGTCCGACCGTCGGGAGGACTTCCGTACCGAGGTGCTGGGCCTGGTCAAGGCGCAGATGGTGAAGAACACGGTGATCGTGCCGGTCGGCGCCAAGGGCGGCTTCGTGTTGAAGCAGAAGCCTGGCGACCGGGACGAGGCGGTCGCCTGCTACCAGGAGTTCGTCGGCGCGATGCTGGACGTCACCGACAACATCGTCAGCGGGCAGATCGTGCCGCCCGAGGACGTTGTCCGGCACGACGGCGACGATCCGTACCTGGTGGTGGCGGCCGACAAGGGCACCGCGACGTTCTCCGACGTCGCCAACGAGATCTCGAAGGCCCACAACTTCTGGATGGGCGACGCGTTCGCGTCCGGCGGATCCGCCGGTTACGACCACAAGAAGATGGGCATCACCGCCCGGGGCGCCTGGGAGTCGGTCAAGCGGCACTTCCGTGAGCTGGGGGTGGACACCCAGACCCAGGACTTCACAGTGGTCGGCGTCGGCGACATGTCCGGCGACGTCTTCGGCAACGGAATGCTGCTCTCCGAGCACATCCGGCTGGTGGCCGCCTTCGACCACCGGCACATCTTCCTCGACCCGGAGCCGGACGCCGCCACCTCGTACACGGAGCGTCGACGGCTGTTCGACCTGCCCCGTTCCTCCTGGGAGGACTACAACCCGGAGCTGATCTCGGCAGGTGGCGGCATCTTCCCGCGTACCGCGAAGTCCATCCCGATCACGCCGCAGGTCCGGGCGGCGATCGGCCTGGACGACGACGTCACGCAGTTGTCGCCACAGGATCTGATGAAGGCGATCGTCACCGCCCCGGTGGACCTTTTCTGGAACGGCGGCATCGGCACCTACGTCAAGGCCTCCACCCAGACCAACGCCGAGGTGGGTGACAAGTCCAACGACGCGATCCGGGTGGACGGGCGGAACCTGCGCTGCCGGGTGGCGGGCGAGGGCGGCAACCTGGGCTGGACCCAGCTCGGCCGGATCGAGTACGCGCTGACCGGTGGCCGGATCTACACGGACTTCATCGACAACGCGGCAGGGGTGGACACCTCCGACCACGAGGTGAACATCAAGATCCTGCTCAACACGGCGGTGGCCGATGGCGAGCTGACAATGGCCGACCGGGACGAGCTGCTGGCCGGGATGACCAATGAGGTCGCGGAGCTGGTGCTGCGGGACAACTACGACCAGGCTCGGGCGATCAACAACGCCCAGGCCCAGGCCGCCTCGCTGCTCCCGGTGCACCGTCGGATGATCAACGAGCTGGAGCGTTCGGGCGGGTTGGACCGCGCGTTGGAGGCGCTGCCGCCGGACGAGGAGCTGGCGGTCCGCAGCGAGTCCGGGCTGACCGCGCCGGAGTTCGCCGTGCTGCTCGCGTACGTGAAGATCGTCCTGGAGCGGGAGATCCTCACCGAGGGGTTGGCCGACGAGGAGTGGACCACCGACGTCCTGGTGAACTACTTCCCGACGCCGATGCGCGAGCGGTTCGCCGACCGGATGGGCCGGCACCGGCTGCGCCGGGACATCGTGACCACGGTGCTGGTCAACGAGGCGATCAACCGGGGTGGCATCTCGTTCATCTTCCGGGTGGTCGAGGAGACGGCGGCCAGCGCGGCCGACGTGATCCGGGCGTACGTGGTGGTCAGCGAGGTGTTCGGCCTGCGCGACCTGTGGGACGCGGTCGAGGCGCTGGACAACAAGGTGGCGCCGGAGCTGCAGACCAGCGTCTACCTGGACACCCGTCGTCTGCTCGATCGGGCGGTGCGGTGGCTGGTCTCCAACCGGCGTTCGCCGATCGACGTGCCGGCCGAGATCGCCCGGCTGCGAGACGGGGTCACCCGGTTGCTGCCGGGGCTGGAGGAGCTGTTCTACGGCAACGAGCGCCAGGGCATCGCCGCGCACATGGACTCGATGACCGAGCGTGGGCTGCCCCGCGAGCTGGCGGAGCGGGCGACCCGGCTGATGTACAGCTTCGGTCTGATGGACGTGGTGGAGACCGCGAACGCCAGCGGGCGGGACGTCAGCGAGGTGGCCTCGGTCTACTTCGTGCTGTCCGACCTGTTCCGGGTGGACTCGCTGCTGTCGAAGATCTCCCTGCTGCCGCGGGAGGACCGCTGGCAGACGCTGGCTCGGATGGCGCTGCGATACGACCTGTACGCAGCGCTGGCCGCGCTCACCGCGGAGGTACTCGACTCCACCCCGGGCGACCTGCCGCCGCACGAGCGGGTGCAGCAGTGGGAGCAGTCGAACGCCACCTCCATCCACCGGGCCCGACGGGCGATGGGTGAGTTCGACGAGTCGCGGGCGGACCTCGCCGCCCTGTCGGTGCTGCTGCGTCAGATCCGTACCCTGGTGCGGACCTCCGCGGCTGCCTGAGTCAGGTACGCCGGACGCGGTCCGGCCGGTCGGGGTGACCCGACCGGCCGGACCGCGTTTCGTTTCGCCGCCGGTCAGGCCGCCAAAGTGGCGAAGACGACGATGTTGTCCGGGTAGCTCTTCGCGGCCTGGTCGAACTGACCGCCGCAGGTGACCACCCGCAGGCTGGGCCGGTCACTCGGCCCGTAGACCAACTCGGTGGGGAAGGCCGTCTTCGGGTACGACTTCACCGAGTCGACAGTGAAGGTGGCCGGCACTCCGTCGGCGCGGCGCACGGTGACGGTGTCGCCGGGGAGGAGAGCGCCGAGGTCGAAGAAGACGGCCGGGCCGAGCACCGCCGAGTCCACGTGCCCGACGATGACCGCGTTACCCGTCTCGCCCGGGCTCGCACCGGGCTCGTACCACCCGGCCTGGTCTGCCTTGTCCAGCGGTGGGACCTGAACGGTGCCGTCCGGGTTGGTACCCAACGACATGATCGTCGCGTCGACACCGATCCGGGGGATCTCGATGCTGGTCGGTGCCGAACGGGCCAACCCGGCCGCGGCCTGACCGACCGGCTGCCCGTCGACCGGCGCGGCATCGTCGGCGGTGCTCGCCGGCGCCGTCGCCTCGGGGCCGGCCTGGGCCAGCGGCTGCGGCGGCCGGGGAGTGGGCGTTGTCTTCAGTGAGGCGCCGATCATGCCGGCGCCGATCATGGCCAGGGTGACGACGACGGCCGTGCCGGCGGCACGCCACGGTTTCCCGTGACGGCCGCCGGCCGGTGTCGCCGTCACGTCAGACGAGCGAACCATCGGTCCGCCGACGACGCATCAGCACGATCCCGCCCAGCGCGGCAGCGCCGAGCAGGCCCGCCCCGCCGGTGGCCAGGCCCCGGTCGGTACCGGTGCTGACGCCACCGTCACCACCGTCGACACCGCCGTGCGGCAGCACGACGAGCTCGCCCTCGCCGCAGGAGCCCTTGAGCTCGTAGCGACCCGGCTTGGCGTCCTTGTCGACCTTGGCTTCGCCGTAGTAGACGAACTCGCGCTCCTTGTCCCAGTCACGCTCGTCCGAGCCGCGCTCGTCCTTGCCGTAACCGCCGCGCTCGTCCGAGCCGTACTCGGAGCCGTGCTCGTCCTTGTTCTCCCAGCCCTTGTCGGAGCCGTTGTCCGAGCCGTAGTCCGAGCCGTGCTCGTCCTTGTTCTCCCAGCCCTTG
>NZ_JBEZGJ010000042.1:0-44679 GCF_040649965.1 Micromonospora sp. NPDC048843 | reverse complement strand
GTGACCGAAGATGCTCACCATCGGGCCGAACGGCATGGCCGGGCTGCGCGTTCTCACTCCGCCAGCGCTCGTGCAGTGGGGGCCCAGCCTGCTGCGGGGCAGCGACCGGCACAGCGAATACACCCGGCACCGCGACCTGCAGATGACCACCCACACGGTCCTCGCCGCCGAGAAGGAAGTCCTCACCTACGCCGGCCTCCGCGGAGCCATGCCCGCCCCAGCGGCAGCGGTCACCTCCGCATCGGCGGCGCTACGGTTGTCTCCCGAGAAGGAGGCGGCGCTGCGCTGGCTCGTCGGCGACGACCGGCGGGTCACCGGCGTTGTCGGGCCCGCCGGCACCGGTAAGACCTACCTGCAACGCGCCGTCGTGACCGCCGCCCGCGAGACCGGTGTGCCGGTGCTCGGCCTCACCGTCGGACAGTCCGCAGCGCAGCTGCTTGCCGACGCCACCGCCGCGCCCGGCGGGCAGGTGCTGCGGACCGAGAACATCGCCCGGTGGCTGCACGCCCAACACCGGCCGCCACCCGGCACCACCGCTGCCGACTGGCAGTTCCGCCCCGGGCAATGGGTCATCATCGACGAGGCATCGCAGGTCTCCAGCCACGACCTCGCCCGCCTCGTCACCCACCTCGACAAGGTCAACGGAAAACTCATCCTCGTCGGTGACCCCGAGCAGATCTCCGCGATCGGGCCCGGCGGGCTGTTCCGCTACCTCGACAGCCTCGGCACCACCACCCACCTCTCCCAGGTCTACCGGTTCACCCAACCGTGGGAAGGAGCGGCGTCGCTGCGGCTGCGCGGCGGCGACCTCACCGTCCTCGCCGAGTACGACCGCCGGGGCCGGCTCGTTGGTGGGCACCGGGCGCAGCTCGTCGGCCAGATGCTGGACCGGTGGGCAGGCGACATGGCCAGCGGTCTGCGCAGCATGATGCTCGCCGAGACCGGTGACGAAGCCGCTGACATCGCCCGTCGAGCCCGCGACATCCTCATCCAGGCCGGCCTCGTCCGAGCTGGCCCCGCCGTGCGGCTGCGCGACGGCAACCACGCCAGCGTCGGCGACATCATCGTCACCCGCCGAAACGACCGCCGCATCAGCGCCGGCAGCACCTACGTCGCGAACCGCGACCAATGGCGCGTCGACGCCATCACCCGCGCCGGACAGGTGCAGGTCACCAACCTCCGCACCACCGCGACCGCCATGCTGCCCGCCGCGTACGCCGCACAGCACGTCCAGCTCGCCTACGCCCTCACCGTCGACTCCGTCCAAGGCCAGACCGTGCACACCGCCCGCGCGCTCGTCGACGACAACACCTCGCTGGCCCGCCTCTACGTCATGCTCACCCGCGGAACCACCCTCAACGAGGCGTACGTCGTCACCGACGACCACCCCCGCGAAGGAACCCCACCGCAGCCGCCCACCGCCCGGCTAGCCGTCCTGGCCGACATCATGCGCCGCGCCACACCCGACCGCTCCGCCACCGAAACCGAACAGCAACTCTGGGCCGACGTCGACGCCCTGCACGCCTGGACACCCATCTACGACGACCTGTCCGCCCGCGCCCGCATCCCCGAATACCTCGCCATCGTCCGGCAGATCAGCGGACGGCAGCTGGCCGACCGGCTCGCCCGGGACCTCGCGCTGCCCGCGCTGATTGCCCGCCTCACCACCCTGCGCGACGCCGGCCACGACCCCACCGACGTGCTGCGCCGCGCCATCCGACCCCGCGAAATTAACTCCGCCGACGACATCGCCGCGGTGCTGTCCTGGCGCATCGACCGCATCATCGGCCGCGCCACCGCCGACCCCACCATCGCCACCACACCAGAGCTCGCCGCGACCTACACCGACCGCATGCCCGCCGACCTCACCGGCGACATCGGAGACGCCCTGCGCCAGGTCGCCGGCATCTGCGACCGCCGCGTCCGCGCCCTGGCCGACCTCGCCGCCGAGCAGGAGCCCGCCTGGACCCGCGCCCTGGGCGACGTCCCCAACGACCCCGCGGGCCGCCACCAGTGGCTAGCCCGCGCCGAGGTCGTTGTCACCTACCGCGACCACTACCAGCTCACCAGCGAGCACCCCATCGGACCCGAACCCTCCACCAGTGACATCGCCCGGTGGAACGCCTGGCACCGCGCCCGCGTCGTCGTCGGCGCCGCCACCCTCGCCGGCCACCTCACTACCACCGACGACCCAGAACTCACACGACTGATCACCGCGCAACGCACCGCCGACGCCGCAGCGCCGCCCTACGTCGCCGACCAGCTACGCGACGCGCACCTCACCCTCACCGACGCCGAGCAGCGCCACCACGACCTCGCCCTCCTCCTCACCGCCGTCGACGGAGCCGGCCAACGCGCCACCGCCCACGCACAACAGCTGCGCCCCCGCTGGTGGCAACGCGGGCCATCGCGCACCCGGATCCTCACCGCCCAGCGCGAAACCCAACAGCGGATCGACGCCGCCACCGGCCGGGCTGCCAGTCTGCGCGCGAAGTTGACCAGCTTGCGCGAGGTCATCGACCAGCGCCAGGCGCGGGTCACCGACCTCGAGTCCCAGCACCGTACGTGGAGCCGCTGGTACACCAGCGCCCTGCCCACCCGCTACGCCGGACTCGCCGCCGCAGCCGAACAAGCCCGCCGCACCACAACCCGCCGCACCACCCTGGCCGACGCCATCGCCACCACCACCGCACGAGTCCGAGCGATCGACGAAACCCGCCCGCAGCCTCACACCACACCCATCACCGGGAGCCTGCCCCAGCACGCCAACGCCGCCCGGGAACGCACTACCGCCCGCGACCTGGGGACCTCAGAGGGAGCGGAGATTGACTAATGGCCACTCACCCGAGCGCGTTCGTCGACGAGTCCTGGTTCCAGCATCGCAACTCACCTGGCGCCTACCTGATGGCCGCCGTCATCATCGACCACGACAGCCTCCCCGCCGCCGAGACCGCCGCGACAGAAGCCGCCGGCATCCACGATGGCTACCACTCCACCGCGCTCTACCACCGCGGACACGTCGGCACCATCGAAGCGATGCTCGACGTCGTCGCCGAACACGCCGGCTGGTCCGTCGTCTCCGCCCAAGTACCCATCAACCCAGGCAACATGGCCGCCGTACCGAACAACCCACGCCACGTACACGCACACCTGGAAGGCCAGCGCGAGCAGGCCCGACAACTCAGCATGGAACGGCTCCTGCGCTACCTCAACGGCCAACGAGTCCGCAACGTGTACCTGGAAACCCGGGGCAGTCCTGCAGAGTGGCGCAACGCTCGGGAAACCGGCAGCCGACTGCCCAGCATCGACCGCAACGACATCAGGGCCTACCGCCGACTCCTCGAACAAAGAGCCATCAGCCACCGCATGCGACTCATCCACGTCGAAGGCCGCAACGACCCCGGACTCTGGATGGCTGACGCCGTCGCCTGGTCCGCAGGCCGCGCCATCCGCACCGACGAACCGCAATGGTGGAACCGGATTGCCGACGTCGCCACCATCCTCGAAGCGAACACCGGCACCGAACTTAGCCTCAACGCGAGTGGGGCCGCTCCACCAGATGGCGAACGCGACCCCCACAACCTGAGCCAAAGAGCCCAGACCATGTCCTCACCCGTATTGTACTCCGCGTCGCCAGAGGGCCACCAGGTCGGCGCCATCCTCACAAGCCTCGTTGCACAGGCCGTACACGCGCGAACGCCGTCTACGAATCAGCTCACCCGCGAAGTCCTCGGCTACGTGCAGCAGATCGCCGAACGTGTCGAGCGGTTGACCAACACCGTCAACAACATCATCCCGCAGCCGGCTGGCGAGGCAGTCCCACGGGACACCGCACCTCATCCCCGTAGCACCAAGCACGAGGACCTCACCCCACAACGCTTTCGCGAAGTCGACGATTGACGCCAGCGGCGGCTAATGCACCCAGGACAAAATGCGGAACCGCTTGCTCCGCCGCCCCCGCGCGAGAACAAGCGAACCGCAGTCGCCCCGAAGTTCCCGGCAACGTAGACACCACATCGGCGAGGCCGCGGCCGGTTCAGCAGCCATCGTCGTGACGTTCTACTTACGGTGATTCACGTAGAGCACTCGGCCGATGGCCAGGACAGCGGCCCCAGAAAGCAGATTTGCAGTTACCGCGGTTCCGACGCTGTGGTCGTCCCAGCTGTCCGTAACGGTCACAGCGACCACGACGACTTCAAGTAGCCCGGCTAGGACCCCGAGGGCCCATAGCAGGCCACGCCCGAAAGCCGCCCAGCCGCTGCCCTGAGTCGCCGATGCCTGGAGGACGGGTGGCGGAATTCCGATGGCTGCCTCGATCGCCTCCCGCATCTGCTGCATCTCGCCGTTGGCGGATCTAGCGAAGGAAACTGACGCACCGTCCTCCATCGCAGGTCGTCCCGCGCCCGGCCCGAATCGACTGATCGGTGCTGGCTGCACGCCCTTCTGGATCACTTGTAGGTAGCCAAAGTGCAGGGAGGTCGCCGGTTTGAACGAAACCCCAGCGACGTCGCTGATGTGTAGTCGGCGTTCACCCTTCAGGACAGGGCCGAAGCCATCCTTGCCGATGACGACCGATTGGCCATCGAACGCCGCATAGGCGAGGACACCTCGCACTCGAAGGACCGGTGCGGCGGCTCGGCGTACCGGGGGTGCTGCCTGGAGTGCAGGCACCAGGCCCTTCCGTGCTTCAGCAACAACCATCGTCCCCTCGCCCAGTCCGAGTTTGCGTGGGCGTTGTGGCGATGGCCCGTTCATGACGTGGTAGTAAACGTACTCATAGAGCTCATCGACCGTGATCCGGCCGTCGCGGTCCAAGTCCGCAGCGCCGGTAGCGATGCCGGCCACGACTGCTTCCGTGAAGTAGGAGGCTCGTGGCACGGCTGATTCGATGTCTTCGAAGCTGACCTCGCGCTCGCCAGAAGCGGTCAGCACCGCGACCCCGCTGCCCTCCGGCAACCCGCGGACGAGTACGTCGACGTCAGCCTCGCCGCTGGACCGGGCCTGCATCCCCGTGATGAAACTGCCGCTGAAACAACAGTCGACAAGAACCAGCGTGGACTTCGAGCGGCTGTCGTAGATCCGGTCCCGTACCCACCCAGCGCCCACCGCAGTCGCGCTCAGGTACTGCTTCTCGGTGTCGGTGAACGCGAAGTGCAGCTTGCCTTGTCTGTCCTGTAGGCCGTGCGAGGAAAAGTAGATCAAGTTGAGGGCATCATCAACCCGGGCTCCCTCCAGGAATGCGTCGACAGCCCGTTGCGCCGCGCGGCTGGTGCAGTCAATGTCAGCGAACACCTGCACGTACCCGGCCTCGTACAGCACGCGAGACATCTCCTCGACATCACGACGAGGCGACCTGAGCTGCGCCAGCGACGAGTCGACGAACGTCCCGCAGCCGATCAGCAACGCTCTACGTCGGCGGGGCGCCTCTGTCATGACCCGTTACTCACCCGGGTGAGGTAAGCGGCGACGAGTTCGTCGCGCTGTGCCTTCGATACGCGCCCCTTGAACCGGCGGCCGTCAATCTCAATCTCGACGTCGGTCGGCTGCCGGCTCAACCACGATGCGATGACGCCCATCAGGCTCTCCATCACGATTGGGGCCAGGGTGACAGCCAACGCACCAGCCCCAACCAAGACCCCAGACTTGGCCCCAGCGGGCGCCTCCCCAGCTCCAGCCCACTCGGCGCCGGCTACGTCGGTGGTGAGAACTTCTCGGCGAAGCTCAGCAGCCAGGTCCGCCAAACCATCCGCGTCCAACCCAGAGCAGTGCACTTGCAGGAAGAGTTGAATCTCATTCATCAAAGCGCCAATCCCGCTGACGAGCGTCGGCTTAGGACGACCACGGCCCAATGACCTCCGCGGCGCACACCACCTCTACCAACCGGCGAATACTCCGGCCCCAGTCGCAGCTCGGGGCTACGCGATCGGGAGCAAGCTGACGTAGGCAATTCTCGATGCAGGATACGCAGCATCGCACCGCAGAGCCGCCTTCCCGGAGATCGACATGGCAGCACTCGGGCTCGGAGCACACGATGCACACCCATGCGGTCGCTTCCGCAATCAACACACCGTCCTCCTCTATGATCGGTGATCATCCACCACCACCTCGGCAGGGCTGCGCAAGCCGAGTCCGTTCCGGTGCACTGCGGACTGGATCGCAATCGCCGTCCACGCGGCACCTCCGGTAGAGCAGGCTGGCGCGTCCTGACGATCGGGCAAGAGCGCGGTGCGGCACCCCTGCAACCGCTCTCGGGTAGGTCCCGCGCCTGCCCCTCCGCCTACACCTGGGGTTGGCTGAGCGAAGGTCCGCGAGGTCACTCGCAGATGCGCGGCGTCCGCCGCTCGACAAACAAATAGCAGAAGCCCGGCGGCGCCTGAGCGGAGTATCTTCCCATCAACATGGCATGCCCGGTGGCTTCAACGAGAGGTGCGCGGTGAGGAGATCGACATGGAGGTGAAGGCGATCTTCGAGCTGCCGGTGCACATTTGGGTGACGTGCGCCGCGCTCGATGCGACGTACCTGACCGGTTACGACAAGCTCCGGTTCAACGTCGTGATGCCAGATGCACGGCCACCGGTAGGCGGCCCCCCTCCCGTGCTCGGCGCGGAGTCACGCCTCGAGCTGACCGGCGATCAGCCCATATGGGCGCAGGAGTACAGCGCCCACATTCCCGAGTCGCTTCGGCCAGCCACCGCGCTTCATCGCGTGGTCGTGACCGACGTCGAGGGCCCGACCTACGACCACAAGTCGTGGTTCACCCCCGAGCATCAGCTCGCCGAATACATCAACAGGTGGTTTGACGAGGTGCGCACCTGGACCGAGATCGTGACCGGCCAGGACCTCGATCCCAATCACCGTGTCTACGACGCAGAGTCAGTCGGTGCGGGGCTCTCGTTCATCGAACCACCTCACGACGGCGCCCTGGGAATCAAGATCACAACACCTCACGTCCGTCCATTGCGCGTTGAGGAATGGGCTTACATCCTGGGGCTCGTCCGCGACGGCAACGAACCGCCCCTCGAAGAGGTGCTCAGCCGTGACGCACGCGCCGCGCACAGACGCCACGCAAACCGGCGCGCAATCATCGACGCAGCTACCGCCGTCGAAATTGTCCTTGGCCGGCACGTCCGCAACCACGCCGACCGGCTGCCCGAAAGGCAACAACGACGCATCAACGAGCGGACAGCTCTCGGTGACTACATTTCGATCGCCGAGCACAACCGCCTTCCGCTCGCTGTGCCTGCCGAGCGCCTGCGCACACTAAACAACCTTCGCAACGACGCCGCTCATCGTGGTGCCGCCCCAGGGCACTGGGAAGCGGGCAACGCGGTGCAGGTGATGATCGACTTCCTCAGTGTTCACGGACTACTTCGCAGGAAAGGCACGACTGAGCCTGACGGCGGGGAGTGGGTGCTGGCCATCCCTGAGAGCCGCGATGCCGACGAAACGCGGCCTGTCGAGGAGAGATCAGAGGCTGACGGCGGCTAGTCGATGACCCTGGCGTTCCGCACCAACGACGGGACCATCTGATTCTTGCACCGGCAACAGCGGCTGGCGGCGGCCCCACCTATATGCGGTTCCGCGCGCCTTGAGACTACGGTCGCGTCGATGTAGCTGACCCAATCTTGAGCACCGAATTCATCCTGAGCGGGTGATCCGAGAGGAAGTACACGGGGGAATTTTCGAAGGTCGCCGGCGCGGCGGGATCACAACGGCTCGCAGCGTGGAGGCCGGGTGATGCCGGCGGGCAGTGTGGTCTCGCCGTCGATGTTCATGCATGCCAGAGGCGCGAAGTTCCTCGCATCCGCCAGCTTCACTTTCCTCAAGTCGGCACCGACGAGGTCAACACGGAGCAGGTTGGTGTCCTTAAATTCGGCTCCCATTAGAGATGCTCCGTTGAGGCTGGCGCCGGTCAGGTCTGCGCCCCGAGAGTTAGCGCCATCCGCGTGTACCCAGAGAGCCGCCTGGGTGAGATCAGTTTCGTTCAGCCACGCGTCGTCGAGGCGGCAATCTGTGAACTTCGCGCCTACGGCCTTCGCGGCCGAGATGTTCGACTGGGCCAGGTCTGTGCTGTAGAAGATCGAGCCGGTCAGATTCGCGTGCAGGAACGTTGCGCCGACGAGACTGCTTCGCTGGAAGTTGGCGAACGCAAAGTTCCCCCTCGACAGGTCGGCGGAGGACAGGTCGGTGTCGGAGAGATCCAGCGGTTCCTTCGCTCGAGTGTCGGGTAGGGGGCGTCGGCCCAGCACCGTCACCGCCGCCTGGACGTCGGTCGCTGGCTTTGGCCACGTCGCTCGGTTGCCTTGATCGGGGCGGGGCCACTCGGCAGCGCTTTCATGGCCGAAGGGTGGGCGCCTGTTCTTGGCACGCTCTCGCACAAAACCGCACAGCACCTGTGCGATCGTCGAGCGATCTTGCGGAGAGTCGTGCATCAGGCGCTCAAGGCTGTAGATGCCGCCCAGGCGGACGTTGACCTGATCCGAACCGAGCTGCTCCACCGCCCTCGCGAAGCGGTCGGTGATCTGGCCTTGTTCTTGTAGCCGGACCTGGTTACGAGTCGCATCCACTGAGCGCCCGGTGTAGTAGATCGACATGGTGCTGACGATCAGGGCACGACCGCGGCGACGGCCGTCGCCTGGGCCGCCAGTCGCTGCCAGCGGGACTCGGGCACCGCTCGATTGGTCGCGCCGTAGCTGCGGCGGCGAGGAGGAGGCATTGCTTGATTGGACCTCATCCAGGCAAGGGGCGCTGCTAGACCAATCGTCGCTTTAGGGACACTAATAGGGGCTTCCTGGGTAGACCCCCCCCGTGGGCGGGAGACCCCTGGATTTCCCTACTGCCGCGCGACGGAATTCAGCGGTGTCAGCGTGCAGAACATCGTCGAAGGCCGCCTCAGTGAGGTCCCCGCGGGCGAACCTAGCTCTGCTCACGTCGACATCCCAAACCTGAAGGCCAGTTAGCCGAGCATCACGGAGGCAGGCAGGAGACAGCTGCGTGTCTCTGATCACCGCACCTACGAAGGACGGGCGACGGGGCATTGACCCATGCCAGGTCTGTCGCAGCGAAGACGGCCCCGTCGAAGTACCCTCCACGGAGGTACGCACCGACCAAAATGGCCGAGTTGGAACTCGCCCCGTCGAAGTTGAGCTCGGTGAGGTCTGCTCCTTGAAGGTTCGCCCCGGCTGGTCGATGAGGTGGCCGATGTTATTCGGATCTGCGCGTCGGCCGAGATCCGTCAGGGCTGCATAGATGTCGGTGCCCAGCAGGGGGAACTTCGGCCTGGCCTTCGGAAGCGGTGGCCCTGCCCGTGACGACGGACACTACCCGGCATGCGGTCGTCGTTGACCAAGCCGACCCCGAGCACCCGCACCGGATCCCTCGGCAGTTCGGACCCACTAGCCAGACGCGGTTTAGTGCGGCCGGGCGTTGCCCAGTCCACCGGTAGAATCTCCCGAGGGCAACCAAGAGAATCAGGGGCAAGCGTGGCGTTCAAGGGCGGGGCGAAGAAGGCGGTAGCGGTGGCCAGCCCTGAAGTCATGTACCGCGACCTCCCACGCAGGCCCAACGCCGTGCAGGGGCTCTGGACTCACCAAGGGGATCTTCTACGGCGATATGCCACCGACCACACCACGGACCCTGACCTCGCGCTGGAACTACCGACGGGTACTGGCAAGACGCTGCCCGGACTCGTCATCGCCAACTGGGTCAGAGTCACCCGAAGGAGCCGAGTTGCCTACGCCTGCCCTACTCAACAACTCGCTTCCCAGGTCGCGAAAGTGGCCGCTCGGGAGGGCGTCCCTGCTGTAACCCTGATGGGTAGCCACGCAAGCTGGCCCACGGCAGACCGCGCGGCCTATGAGGCTGCGGATGCAGTCGCGGTGACCACCTACAACACAATCTTCAACAGCAATCCGCACCTAGCGACACCAGATCTCCTCCTGTTCGACGACGCGCACGCTGGAGAGCAGTACGTCAGCGAGCAGTACGCCATCCACCTTCGACGCTCGACGAACCAGCAGGCGTACACCCAACTTCTCGACGTCCTCGCGCCGGCGATCGACGGCATCCCCTTGCAACGGTTGCGCGACTATACGCCTGACCCCGGCATGTACCGCAGCGCCCGTCTGGTCGTCCCGCTGCGTCAGCCCGAGATGGTCAGCAAGATCGACGCGGTTCTCGCCCAGCTCCCGGCACCCTGGACGTACCGATACTCCATGATCAGAGACGCCATTCCGAGCTGCCTGGCGTACGTCTCCTACAGTGCTATCTTGATCCGGCCGGTCATCCCGCCGACGAGTAAGAACCTGGTCTTCACGCAGGCCGCACAGCGTATCTACCTGTCCGCGACGCTGGGCAGCGGCGGGGAACTCGAACGGGCCTTTGGTCGCCCGGCGATCACGCGGGTAGCACTGCCTAATACGGCACCTACACCAAGGTCTGGCCGTAGGTTCTTCGTTTTCCCCGAGCTGGCTGAAGTCACTGATGCCCAACAACTTGCCCGGTCCGTCGTAGCAGCAGCAGGAAAAGCTCTGGTCCTCGCCCCGGATACCAATACCGCCCTCAGCACCGCGAGTGACCTTGCCCAACCCGGCTGGCCCGTGCTCGGCATCAACGACGTTGAAAGCGGCATGGAACAGTTTGCTGCGCTACCGAACGCCGTCTGCGGGCTCGCCGCTCGGTACGACGGGCTCGATCTTCCCGGCGACGACTGTCGCGTCGTCGTCCTGAACGGCAAACCGGACACGGACAGCCTCCAAGAACGCTTCCTGTCGCAGAACGTCCGTGCAGGCGCCGCCCTGGCTGAGCGTGTTCGTACGCGCGTCGTGCAAGGAGTTGGCCGATGCACGCGCGGCCCGAATGACTGGGCGGTCGTGATCGTATTGGGCGCCGACCTGACGACATACATGGTCAGACCCGAGATCCGACAGGCTCTCGATCCCGAGCTCCAAGCGGAGATCGACTTCGGTATCCAAAACAGCCGACGGACCTCGGCCACCGACATCCTCGACAACGTCACCACGTTCCTACGCCAGGACGACGCGTGGCGCACCGATGCCGAGCCGATCATCACTGAGCTGCGTAATGAGGCCACGTTAACGCCTCCGCCAGCTAGTGACGCGCTGGCCGCCGCCGTCAAATCCGAGGTCGAAGCATCGTCGCTGGCCGGCATGGGCGAATGGCAAGAGGCCAGCGCCCGCGCCAACGAAGCCGCATTGGAACTGGGCAAGGGCGGCGACGCCCTACGCGGCTACCGCTCATTCTGGCTCTACCTGGCGGCTACCTGGGCCGACCAGGCCGGAGTCACCACCGCCAACCAGGCACATCGACAGAACGCGGTCGCTCTTGCCGCTCAGGCCGAAGCCGCAGCCAAACCGTCGATGTGGATTCGGGAACTAGCGCCCATACCGACCCTTCAGCCGTCGGCGCTCTCGTCAGCTTCCGCAACGGCGGTTGCAGCGGTGGCAGCCCGGTTGAGAAGCACCTCCATCCCCAAGGCTGCGGCGGCGGCTGAGGAGATGCTCGCTGCCCTCAAGGAGCGCAAGCCGACCGTGTATGAGCCTGCCTTGACCAAGCTTGGCTATGTCTTGGGGGCTGATGCGCAAAAGCCGCCGGGCTCCGGTCGCTGCGATTCCACGTGGTGCTGGGACCACCACCTCTGGCTGGCCATCGACGCGAAAAGTGACCACGAGCCGTCCGGCCTCGTTCCGCAGAAGGACATTCGTCAGGCCGGCGATCAGCTCCGTCTACTTAGGTCCGATCGTGTAGCCGCCGACATCCCACCGGATAGCGCCACCGTGATCGTGTCCCCCAAACCGGCCGTAGACCCCACCGGCGCGGCAGGCGCCGAGCCTCACGTCCATGTCGTCCACCCAGACGTCGTACTAGGGCTCGCCGAAGCGGCGGCACGCGCATGGGGCGAACTGATGGCTCAACGTCCAGGCCTCGATGACAACCAACTCCGAGCGTTGGTCGCCGGGCATCTCGGTCAAGAGGGCCTGCTGCCTGAACAGGTACGCGAGCGGCTCACGGTCGACCCGGTCGCACCTCAATGATCGGATCCTGCGCTCACCTATCAGCTTCTCAAGCGAGCGTTGTTCAGTCCGTTCCGGGAGACCGAGTTTGCGAGCGCACTGGGCGCCGAGGGCGGACGTTCCGGATGCCCTTGAGATGAAATGAGTACGACAGCGAGCCTCTGCACCGCGCCCGCAGGAACCCAGAACGGCCACAACATAATCGGCTGCGTTTTGATCCGACGACCAGACCTTGCGATGACCGAGAGCCACCCGCGCAGCCTGACCAGGGCTAGCGAACCAGGGACCTGGTCATCGACTCGGTTACGGGCCGGCTCTCCCGGGTCGGACCCGGCCGGGTGGCCAGCTTCGTCTGGGGGCGCCTCGTGGTCCCGTCCTCGGTCTAGGGCGTGTCCTGCCGATCTGTGAGTGGGGGTTGTCAAGGGGTGCGGTGGTGGGTGGTGATGGTGCGGTAGAGCTGTCGGGCGATGTAGCGCTTGAGGCAGCGGGTGATTTCTCTGGTGGTGCGGCCTTCGGCGCGGCGGCGGGTGATGTAGTCGCGGGTGTCGGGGTCGATGCGGCGGCGGGTCAGGGCGATGGTGTGTAGGGCGCTGTTGAGGGTTCTGTCGCCGCCGCGGTTGAGGCGGTGTCGGTCGGTGCGGCCGCTGGCGACGGGTATAGGGGCGGCGCCGGCGAGGGTGGCGTAGGCGGCTTCTGATCGGACGCGGCCGGGGTGGGACCAGGCGGTGAGGGCGATCGCGGCGGTGACGGGTCCGACTCCGGGTTGGTCGAGCAGGGGTGGGCACAGGTCAGTGACGAGGGCGCGTAGGCGCCGGTGGTTGTCTGCTAGTGCGGCGTCGAGGGTGTGGATGTGACGGGCGAGGGTGCCCAGTTCTCGGCGGCGGGTGTGTTCCTCGGTGGGTAGGTGGGTGCTCTCGGGTAGGTCGAGGGCGGCTAGGCGGGCGATCTGGTTGGTGGTGGATAGTCCGCGTAGGGCGTGGCGCAGAGTGTCGTCGGCGGTCAGGATCAGCGCTTTGGCCAGGTTGACCGCGGCGGTGCGCGCGTCGCTGTGGTGGCGGCGGCAGACCAGCAGCAGGCGCAGCGCTTCGCGCGGTCCGTCGCTGCGGGGCACGGCGACACGGTCGGCGGGTAGGGCGAGCACGGCGTGAGCGGCGGCGACCGCGTCGAGTTGGTCAGACTTGCCGCCTCGGCGGCGGGCCGCAGCGGCGGGTTTGGGCGCCTCGCAGAGCGGTTCACCGGCGGCGCTCAGCAGTCGACACAGTCCCTGACCGTGCGCCCGGGTGCCCTCCACCGCCCACAACCGGTGCCCGTTCGGCGGGGTGTGCGCGGCGGCGAAGGCCAACAGCTGACTCAACCCGTCCGCGTCCGTGGACACAGTGACCTGCGCCAGCACCGCCCCGAGCCGGTCGAGCACGGCAGCGGTGTGCGTGTCGGTGTGGGTATCCACCCCCACCACCACCTCATAGCGATCCGTGACCCGCTCTACGATCCTTGTCATCTCGGATTGTTGCTCCTTTGCCAGTGACGACCGGGACAGTCGGCGTCGGCTCGGGAAGCAGTCACCTCGGCGGCAAATCTGTGATGGGCCACGTGTGCTCGCACGGGCAGGCTTCTGATCAGGCCAGCAAGGTGGGCCGGGCCGACGCCGACGACCACCTGGGGACAGGTCTTGCACAAGGCACACCCGCACTCCGAGCGGCCGGATCGGCAATGAGTCACCCACGTGATCATCGACGCCGAACCTAGCGGCAACCAGCCGAACCGATCACCACCGACATAGAAGCGTCTTGTAGTGGTTGATCGCCGACGATGTGCCGGTGGTACGTCGTGGTGAATTGACCGACGAGGCGTGGGCGGTGATCTCGTCGCTGCTACCCGAGCCTGGCGGTGCGCGGGGGCGGTGGCGGTGGCGGTGGCGGTGGCGGTGGCGGGATCATCGCCAGGTCATCAACGGGATCCTGTGGAAGCTGCGCACGGGCGCGCCGTGGCGTGACCTGCCCGAACGCTTCGGGCCGTGGAAGACCTGCCACGAACGGCTGCGCTGCTGGACGGCCGACGGGACGTGGGATCGGATCCTCGCCGCCGCGGAGGTGTATGACGACGGCGCACCGGTGCAGTGGACGATCAGCATCGACTCGTCGATCGTGCGGGCGCACCAGCATGCTGCTGGCGCCCGCAAAAAGGGGCTCCCCGACAAGTGCCGCGACGTCTGGTGCGCAAGATGGCGAGGCCATCGGCCGATCCCGCGGCGGGCTGAGCACGAAGATCCACCTCGCCGTCGACGGACGTGGCCGGCCGTTGTCCATCCTGCTCACCCCAGGCCAGGCCGGCGACAACCCTCAACTGTTGGCGCTGCTGGACGCGATCCGCGTCAACGAGCCCGGCCCCGGTCGACCCCGCAAGCGACCCGATGTGCTGATCGCCGACAAGGGCTACGCGCACGACTCCACCAGACGTGCGTTGCGGCAAAGGGGAATCCGACACGTCATCCCGGAACTCTCGGACCAGGTCGCCCGCCGGGCCGCCAAGGGCAGCACCGGTGGGCGGCCACCGGCCTTTGACAAGGCGATCTACCGCAAGCGCAACGTCGTGGAGCGCTGCTTCAACCGGCTCAAGCAGTGGCGTGACCTGGCCACCCGCTACGCCAAACGCGCATCCCTTTACCGGGCCGGCCTCGTCCTCATCGCCGCCATCATCTGGCTCCGATGACCACGACGACTCGCCTTAAGTAGCGACATGGGCAGAGCTGACGAACCAGGAACCCGACTCGACATCGATGGGCTCATCAACCCAAGGCTGCACGATGACGGCGAGCTGCGTCGTCATGGGCCACACGTCAACGACCCACCCGTCGGGCGTCACCTCGACATGCGCGCGCAGCAGCTCGACGACCTCTGACGGCAGTTCCCATGAGCGTTCGAGGACATCGCCCACGCCGAACTTCTCAACCATGTTGACCACAACCACGGCGAGACTCTAGCCAAATTGCCCTGCCGCACCGTTCCATGATCGACAGGACAGGCCCTAGTTGCTCCCGCTACTGCCGTACGGCCTTGACCCGGTGCCGGAGAAAGAGTTCGGAGAAAAACGCGGCGAGCAGAGGGCGGGCCTGTCGATCGTTTCGCAGCTCATGGGCCCCGAACCGATATACCTCGTAACCGGTGAGGGTGAGCCTGCGGCTACCAGCCGTGGTGCGGGCGTAGCTGGATGGATCAGCGATCCAGACCTTCTGACCCGGACTGACCTCCTTCTCTATGCCGTAGTGGGTGCGGCCGTCGACCTCGAGGACAATCCTGCCACCGCCTGGGACGAGTAGGAGAAAGTCCATGCGCAGGTTCAGCAGAGCCGCGACCCCACGTGCTTTGACGGTCAGGGGGTCCCAGTAAAGCCAAACCTCCGGCAGCAGTGCAGGGAGCTCGTAAACGGCAGTGCCGTGAATCTCGTGATAGAGATCGAAAAGCAGGCGCTGTGGTGGTGAGCTATCGGGGAGGCTTTGGCGCAGGCGGCGGTACAGCTGAGTTTTGGCCTCGCGCTCGCTGGCGAGCCGCCGCGTGTCCTGGAACCATGCTTGGAGGTCGCGCCACCGGATCCCGCTGGTGGTGATCGGCCGGTCATAGACGAGTACGTCGTCCGGGTCACTCAGAATCTCGATCTCGTTGTCGATGGCATCGTTCAATCGCAGGTCCGGCTTCGTAGACGAGGCGAAGATCAGATTCTTCGGTCGGCCCCGGTGCGCGCGGGCCGACACCACCTCGAATGCGGGGTAGCCGTCCAGGGTCCCAATCTCGCGAAGCTCAAGGCCTGCCGCCTCAATGGGCGCACTGATCGAGGTGGCGATACGGCGTTGCGCCCCCTCGTCAGGGATCGTGTTCCCGGAGACGATGCCTTCGATCAGGAGCCCGAAGCGTCGGTCGGAGCTTGCGTCGATCGCCCCCACGGCATCGAATACTTCCTCCACCGACCAGTCCGGATTGTGGTGGAAGTGCCGGTCGATCTCACCTCCTACGCTGTAGTCGCGACCGCCCCAGAGAACACCGCCCCCGAGGTCGAAGAGCGCGTCTAGTAGAGCTCGAAAGCGCGAGTAGTGCTCGATCAACTCGTCGCCTCCAAGCGCTCGGGCGATGTCACGTCTCGTCCGCTTTGATATGTGGGGGTGGTGCTCACCCATCCAGACGAGGTCTTGCATACGGCGTCCGTCGGAGCCGAGCCACTCGTGCTTGGCAACCATCTTTCGCGCTACCTCGGCAAGCTGGTCATCCGGCAGCGCTAGCAAACTACTCTCGGTGCGATCTGCCTTGCTTGGTCCACTGGTTGACGGCGGCAATCCGATTCGGCGTAAGTCATCGTCGAGAGTCTTGTGGGTGGCACTTTGCCCGACATGATGGGCGATCTTGCTAACGAGGTCACGGAGCTCCTGGACGTCGTCGCTGGTCATCGTCGGATTTTGACAGATCGAGTGGGAGATGCCGATGGCTGGCCGACGAGGGTGTGCGTGGACGTTCTTCCGGGATGAGGACATGGCTCTTCTAGCAATCCGGTCGCTTTGGGTCATCCGGAGTTTCAGCAGGTCACGGGGCATAAAAGTCGCCAGTCCGCGCAGGTACCCGACGGTCAACGTCGATGCGGCTCGGCGCCGTGGCCTGGTGGTCGCATCGTCTGCCCTGATGTGGCTCGTGAGTGGACGCGCAGGTTCCCGTGCCTGTAACGGCTACGGGCAAGGTAAAGAGCGCACAGGTTGCTTCGCTGCCGCCGCTGGTGATGTAACCCCACCAGCATTCGTGTGCGCGGAACAGGCTGGCGAGGAAGGCGAGCACTTCGCGTTCAAATCTTTGCTGTGGTTGGGTCGGCGTCAGGGTCGCCGACGTTGTTGAGCAGGTTTGCGAACAGCGGCGCCATGTTGCGGCAGTCGATGTCGACGGCTGCGGGGAAACCGATGTTCCTGGCTTGCGTGGCAGCGAGCTGGTGCAGGAAGGCGTCGAGTCGAGGGTCTCGGGCAGGTCCGTTGAGGGGAGTTGCTGTCATTGTTCGCTCCCGTCGAGGCCAAGAGTAGGAGGTGTCGGGCTATTGCGTAGGGGTGCTGGGTGATGTCGTGGGGCGTCTGTCAGAGGCGGCATCTCCACGCGACCGCAGTGGCTATTGCTGGCAGCGCTGCCGTGGCGGCGAGCGCGGTGGGTAGCCCGAGCGGGTGCCACAGGGCCGCGCAGCCTGCTGACCCGAGCGCTCCTCCGATGAAGAAGATGAGGTTGAGCAGGCCTATAGCGCCGGCCTGTGCCCGAAGGGCTGTGTGCGCTGAGACAGCCGTGGTCAGGGTCATCTGGGCGATAGCGAAGGCTGCGAAGCCGGCCGTGGCCGTGCAGGCCAGCACCGCTGGCCGCTGGTTGACGGCGGCGAGCAGCACAGTGGCGCTGAGAAGTGCGGCTGCGCCGGCCAGTACGCGCTGCGGTGGCAGGGTACGTATGGCGGTAGCGGCGAGACGGGCCATCAGCGCCGCGGCGACTGCGCCGGGTAGGAGCAGTAGGCCGACGCCCTGGGCGCTGTAGCCGAGGCGGGTCAGCATTTGCGGTACGGCGTAGACGCAGGCGAACAGTCCGCCGTACACGCCGGCTCCGACGAGGCCAGCGAGGCAAAACCGTCGGCTCTCGATGACGGCGGCTGGTAGGAATCCGGCGCGGTGGCGCCTGCTGTGAGTGATCAGCAAGATTCCGAGCGTGCAAGTGCCGGCCAACAGGGCGATGACGGCGGGCTGTGGGATGTGCAGCGTGGCGGATTGAATCGTCAGCAGCAGCCCGGCTGCCACGAGCACCAGCAGGCCGGCACCCACCCCATCGACCCGCTCTGGGTGGCATCTTCGGGAGTGAGCTTTCGGCCAGCACAGCGGCAGCGCCAACAGCGAGAGCGCGGGCAGCACCAGTGTTGCTCGCCACGACGCGGCGCTGGCGAGCGCACCGGCCAACGGCGCGGTGGCCGAGAACAGGGCCATCATCGCGCCGAGTCGCGCCAGCACCATCGGCCGCTGCGGTCCCGGTTGACCGGCTGCGAGCGTGAGTGCAGTGGCGGTCATCGTCCCGGACCCGGCGGCGAGCAATGCGCGACCGGCGACGGCGACGATGAGGGTGGGCGCGGTCGCGCAGAGAATCGTGCCGGCGACGAGGAGAGCAGCCCCGAGGGTAAGTACGCGGCGGTGCCCCCAGATGTCGGTGGCTCGTCCGGCCACGGCGGCGCCGATGCCGAGTCCGAGAGCGTGGATGGTCAGGATCCACACCGCCGCCGATCCGGTGGCGTGCAGTCCGGTGGCGGCGGCCGGAAGCGCTACGGCAGCGGCGCTGACGCCGTAGATGGCTGGCCCGTACAGGGCGCCCAGGCGCCAGCCCAATCCTGCTGGAGCGGGCGTGGTTGGCGCAGCGGTCACAGTCACGAGACGGCTCCTTTGCCGATCGTTCGGGCAGCAGCAGCTGGAGGCGGCGGTCGCCGGCCCGGGAAGTCAGCGCCGGCGGCGCGGCGTCGAGCAGCGTGTTCACCACCGCCATCCGCTCCGGCAGCGGCGCACCATCGGGCTCGCCGCCCATGCCCAGCCCGGCGGCCAGGCCCGCGACCAGCTCCGGGGTCAGCGCGTCCGGGATCAGCGACGTCGCCAGCGCCGTCAGTTCCGGCGGAAGGGCGACCGGACCGGCCGCCTGGGCCGCTGCCACCGCGTCGGTCAGGTCCGGCCCGAACTCGGCGACCCGGGGCGCGACCGCGGCGGTCACCGTGAGGTGCACGCTGGCGGGCAGGCCGTCGTACGACAGCTGGGGTTGGGTGTGCCAGCCCCGCGCGGTCAGCTCGTCGACCAGGACGAACAGGTCGGGGCCACCCTCGGTGGCGGTGAAGCAGACGACTGTCGACTCCGGCTCGGCCATCAGCCGCAGCCCGTCGACGGCGCGGACCGCATCGGCCAGGCCGGCGACCGCGTCCCGGGTGATGGCGGTCAGCCGCAGGTAGCCCTCGTCGCCGAGGTGCCGCAGCGTTGCGTACGCGGCGGCGATCGGCCCGCCCGAGCGGGTGGACGCGATCACCGGATTGATCATGGTGTAGCCGGGCCAGTCGGCGTACGCGAAGTACTGCGGGGCGCGCAGCGTGGCGTCGCGGTGCAGCAGCACGGACACGCCCTTCGGCGCGTACGCGTACTTGTGCAGGTCGACCGAGATGGAGGTGACCCCGGGCACCGCGAAGTCGAACGGCGGCACCGGCTGTCCGATCCGGCGCAGGTACGGCAGGGTCCAGCCGCCGAAGCAGGCGTCCACGTGGCAGCGCACCCCGGCCTCGGCCGCGGCGGCCGCGATCTGCGTGACCGGGTCCACCACCCCGTGCGCGTACGAGGGCGCGGAGCAGGCGACCAGCACCGTCTCCGGGCGGATCGCGGCGGCCATCGCGGCCGGGTCGGGACGTAGCGTCTCCGGGGAGACGGGCACGACGTCCAGCGCCACCCGCAGGTAGTGCGCCGCCTTGGCGAATGCCGCGTGCGCGCTCGACGGCACCACGATCCGAGGCGCGGTGATCTCCGGGTGGGCGTCCCGAGCGGTCTTGACGGCGAGGATCAGTGACTCGGTGCCGCCGCTGGTGACGCTGCCGACGACGTCCGGAGCTGTGGTTCCGGGGCCGGCGCCCAGCACCCCGCCAGCGGCGCCGACCAGCGCGTTCTCCATGGCCAGCAGGGACGGGAACGCGGTCGGGTCCAACCCGTTGACGTGCGCGCTCTCCCGGTGGGCGGCGGCGGCCAGCTCGTCCAGCCCCGGCACCGCCGGGTCGTAGACGTACGCGAACAGCCGTCCCCCGTGGGTGGGCGCGTCACCCGCCCGCAGCTCCCGCACCTCTTCAAGAACCCGTTCCGCGGGAACCCCGGCGGCGGAAAGCGCCCCGGCCTCGACCCTGCTCTCGTCGATCATGGAGTCATGGTGCCCTTCTCGTGACGTCAACGGCTTTCGTCCCCCACCACAACTCCGTGATCGACTCTGTCGCTCTGGGCGGTGAGGGTGTACTGGCGGAGCAGGAGGATCGGAGGGGCGATCAGCAGGGCCGGAATCAGCGTGAAGCCGAGGAGGACACCCAGTCTCGCCGTGTCGGACTGGGCCGCCGCCGAGCCGGTGTCGGAGGACACGTAGCCGGAGAGCTGGAGCACCAGTCCGTAGATACCCGGGCCGAGCGCCAGGCCGAAGGTCTCCCCGGCGGTCCACAACCCGGTGAAGACGCCCGCCTGCCGTCGGCCGGTGCGCGCCGTCTCGTGCGCGATGCAGTCCGGCAACATGGCCAGCGCGAAGACCTGCTGCCCGGCGTACCCCACGCCGATCAGCGCGACCACGAGATAGACGGCCACCGCCGGCAGCACCGGGGCGGCGACCAGGGCGAACGCGCCGACGGCGAGGATCAGCGAGGCGACGACAAGCGCGGTGCGCTTGCCCAGCCGAGCACCGATCCGGCTCCAGATCGGCATCACCAGCAGCGCCGGCCCGACGAAGCAGACGAAGAGCAGTGTCGGCCCGCTCTCCGCGTCGCGCAGGATCTGCCCCGCGAAGTAGTTGACCCCGGCCAGGATCGTCGCCACCCCTGCGGACTGCACCACGAAGCAGATCAGCAGCGCCCGGAACGGACGGTTGGCACCGGCCACGGCGAGCTGGGCGCGCAGCGTCGGCTCGCTCTCCCCCACAGTGCCGGTCGGCGCGGACCGGGTGCCCAGGAACGCGCCGAGGGCGCCGAGGGCGATCAGCACCGCCACGAACAGACCCATCCAGCGGTGCCCGGCCACGCCGTCACCACCGGCGCTGACCACCAGCGGCGCGACAGCGCCGGAGACCAGGATGGCCAGCGCCAGCACCGCGATCCGCCAGGTCATCAACCGGGTGCGCTCGGCGTAGTCGCCGGTCAGCTCCGCCGGCATCGCCACGTACGGCACCTGGAAGAAGGCGAACGCGGTGGCGGTGGCGAGGAACGCGAACGCCACGTACGCCACGGCGGCCGGGCCGTTACCGAAGGGCGCGGCGAAGATCGATGCGAACAGGACGGCGAGCGCGAGGCCGGCGACGAGCAGGTACGGCCGGCGGGCGCCCCACCGCGACCGGGTGCGGTCGGAGATCCGCCCGGCAACCGGGTTGACCAGCACGTCCCAGGCTTTGGGTAGCAACACCAGCAGGGCCGCCAGCCCGGCGGCCACGCCCAGGGTGTCGGTCAGGTACGGCAGCAGCAGCAGGCCGGGCACTGTGCCGAACGCTCCGGTCGCCAGCGAACCGAGCGCGTAGCCGGCGTGCACCGAGCGGGGCAGCGAGCCGTTGGCTGACGAGCCGGCGCCCGGCGGCGTTTTCATGGGGCCGAATGTTACTCACGTTATCTCGAGGGCTGACCACCCTGCCGGCCCTGGCGGGACAGCCGAACAGTCAGGGTGACGGCCGCACCGAGGCGGAGGTGGCCGGTCCGACCCCCGACCGGGTGGCGATCGACGCGGCGCTGGCGCAGTTACCGGCCAACCATCGCCGAGCGGTCATCCTGCACTACCTGGCTGACCTCTCCATCAGTCAGATCGCCGCGCAGGAAGGGGTGGCCGAGGGCACCGTGAAGTCATGGTTGCACCGTGGCCGGACGGCCCTGGCCGGGCTGCTCGACGAGAACACCGAGGGGGTGGCGGAATCCGTCGAACCCACCACCCCGTCGACCTCGGCACCGCCGACGCCCACACCGTCCACGTCGCCGCCGGCGACCACGAGCACCCCGAACGGCGCCGTCGAGACCATCGCCGTCGTCGCCTGCCGGTACGGCGAGGCGTCGGCGAAGCAGGTGGTGGCCTTCGACCGGAACCCGGACGGTCGAATCGTGACGGTCGGCAGGGTGGTCCGGACCGGCGACGGGTTCGACGACATTCGCGGTGTGGAAACCAACCGGAACGGGTCGGTCGAGGTGCGCGTGGCCGACATCGTGCCGTGCTGTGGCACACCGAGTTACCCGCGGCGAGAGCAGGTACGGACGTACCAGTGGGACGGGCAGCGATTCGGTCAGACCGACGGCCCGACGGCATTCGGCAAGGACCCCCGACTCACCGATCTACGGATGACCATGACCCACGAGCTCGTCGATGTTCCGGGAGCGGACACCCGACGCAAACTCACCACGGTCTTCACGGTCACCAACGCCGGGCCAGTCGACGCGGCCCAGGTCGCGTTCCACTCCATTGAGGCCGGCGAGCGGGCCGGCGGACACTGGTCCCGGTGCGATCCGAAACCCGGGCCAGACGCCGATCATGCGTCGTGCCTGCTGCCCGGGGTGCCGGTCGGTGAATCGCGCCGCTACACGTTCGTCCAGTTGGTGCCGAACAAGCCGGGACCCGACGCGACCACCCGGAGATTCCTCGTCCTCCACTGCGACGCGCAGGACCGCCAATGGCCCGACCTGACACGGGACGACAACGAGGTGCCGTCCCCGCTGCGATTCTGAACGACCCGCACGGTGCCTCGCCCCCGCCGGGGCGGGGCACCGTCGGTGTATGGCAAGTCCCGGCCGCCGCAACCACGCACGCCAGTGATCACATGCCCGCATCCGGCGACCAACCCGCCGTCGCGATGTCCACACCCTCGCCACGCAGCGGCACACCCTCAGCCCGCAGTCGGGCGCGGGCCTCCCGCTCGTGCCCTGGCGGCAGTCGACCACTAGCGGTCACCACCCGATGCCAGGGCACCGAGCCCCCGTGCCGGGCCATGATGTTGCCGACCAACCGGGCCGAGGCACGCCCCGAGCGCTCGGACAGCGCGTCGGCCACCCCGCCGTACGACATGACCCGGCCCTCCGGGATCCGCTCGACCAGGTCGAGCACCGCCTCGACGTACTCGTCTGGAGTCACAATCCGCCACCATATGGGAACGCCGCCGGGCGGTGCGGCCGTGACCACGCAGAATGGTCGGGTGCGCGACGCAGTCACGACGGCCCGGCGGGTCGTTGTCAAGATCGGATCCTCCTCGTTGACCACCGCCACCGGCGGGTTGGCCGACGAGCGCGTCGACACGCTGGTCGACACCCTCGGTCGACTCACCGCCGAGGGGCGCGAGGTGGTGCTGGTCTCCTCCGGCGCCATCGCCGCCGGGCTCGCCCCGCTCGGGCTGTCCCGACGCCCGCGCGACCTGGCCACCCAGCAGGCCGCCGCCAGTGTCGGGCAGGGGCTACTGATCGGCCGGTACGCGGCCAGCTTCGCCCGGCACGGCCGCACCGTCGGGCAGGTGCTGCTCACCGTCGACGACGTGACCCGGCGAGCGCACTACCGCAACGCGTACCGGACCCTGCGCAAGCTGCTCGACCTGCGGGCGGTGCCGATCGTCAACGAGAACGACACGGTGGCCACCCAGGAGATCCGGTTCGGTGACAACGATCGGCTGGCCGCCCTGGTGGCCGCGCTGGTGCACGCCGACCTACTGGTGCTCCTCTCCGACGTGGACGCGCTCTGGACCGGTGACCCCACCAACCCGCGCTCGACCCGGATCGCCGAGGTGCGCGACGACGCGGACCTCGCCGGCATCACCATCGGCGGGGCCGGCCGGTCCGGCGTCGGCACCGGTGGCATGGTGACCAAGGTCGAGGCCGCCCGGATCGCCACCGGCTTCGGCATCCCGGTGGTACTCACTGCCGCCGACCTGGCCACTCCGGCGCTGGCCGGCGAACCGGTCGGCACGCTCTTCCACCCGCAGCGGCGACGCCCGACGGCCCGGCTGTTCTGGCTGGCCCACGCCACCTCACCCCGGGGGCGGCTGCACCTCGACCCCGGCGCGGTCGCCGCCGTCGTCGGGCGGCGCAAGTCGCTGCTCCCGGCCGGCATCACCGCCGTGGACGGCACGTTCACGGCCGGCGACCCGGTGGACCTGGTGGACACCGCCGGCGCATCGGTCGCCCGAGGGCTGGTCAACTACGACGCGGTGGAGCTACCCGGGCTGCTCGGCCGTTCCACGTCCGAACTCGCCGCGGCGCTCGGCCCGGCGTACGAACGAGAGGTCGTCCACCGCGACGACCTGGTCCTGCTGTGAGGAGTGCTGGCATGAGCGAGCTTCAGCGAGCGAATCATCAACTCAGGGCGCTGGTGCCTCAGGGCAGCACGGAGCGAAGCGGAGTGCTGGCATGAGCGAGCTTCAGCGAGCGAATCATCAACTCAGGGCGCTGGTGCCTCAGGGCAGCACGGAGCGAAGCGGAGTGGCGGCATGAGCGTCGTTGAGCAGGCGCGACGGGCGAGGGACGCCGCCGCGGAGTTGGCAGTGGCCACGCGTACGGTCAAGGACGCCGCGCTGGTGGCGATGGCCGACGCGCTGGTGACGCGTACCCCGGAGATCCTGACCGCGAACGAGACGGACCTGGCAGCCGGCCGGGAGGCCGGGCTGAGCGCGGCCGTGCTGGACCGGCTCGCGCTCGACGCGGGTCGGGTGGCCGGCATCGCCGACGCGCTGCGTGAGATGGCCGCGTTGCCCGACCCGGTCGGCGAGGTGGTCCGCGGGTCCACCCTGCCCAACGGCCTTGAGCTGCGCCAGATCCGGGTGCCGTTCGGTGTGGTCGGCATCATCTACGAGGCGCGGCCCAACGTGACAGTGGATGCCGCCGGGATCTGCCTGAAGTCCGGCAACGCGGCGCTGCTGCGCGGGTCGTCGTCGGCCGCGCACTCGAACGCCGCGCTGGTCGCGGTGCTGCGCGACGCGGTCGCCGGGGCCGGTCTGCCCGCCGACGCGGTGCAGTTGCTCGACGCCAGCTCCCGCGACTCGGTGAAGGAGCTGATGCGCGCCCGGGGTCTCGTCGACGTGCTCATTCCGCGCGGTGGCGCGTCGCTCATCCGCACAGTGGTCGAGGAGTCGACAGTGCCGGTGATCGAGACCGGGGTGGGCAACTGCCACGTCTACGTCGACGCCGCCGCCGACCTGGCGAAGGCCGTCGCGGTGACGCTGAACGCCAAGACGCAACGCCTCTCCACCTGCAACACCGCCGAGTCGCTGCTGGTGCACGCGGGCATCGCCGACGCGTTCCTGCCGCCGGTGCTGGCGGCGTTCGCCGAGGCGGGGGTGACGGTGCACGGCTCACCCGAGGTGGCCGCCCACTCCGCCGCCGTGGTCCCGGCGACCGATGAGGACTACGCCACCGAGTACCTGTCCGCCGACATCTCGGTGGCTGTGGTCGACTCGCTGGACGCGGCGGTCGCGCACATCCGCCGCTTCGGCACCGGGCACACCGAGGCGATCGTCACCGACTCGGCGAGCGCGGCCCGCGACTTCGTCGCGAGGGTGGACGCGGCGGCGGTGATGGTGAACGCTTCGACCCGGTTCACCGACGGGGGCGAGTTCGGCTTCGGTGCGGAGATCGGCATTTCCACCCAGAAGCTGCACGCTCGCGGCCCGATGGGCCTCCCCGAGCTGACCAGCACCAAGTACGTCGTCACCGGCGACGGACACGTGCGCTAAAGCCCCGCCGGCCGCCCCTTGCGTCGCCCCCCTACGTCGCCCCCCTACGGCGATCTTGCACTTGCTGCACCGACATAAGGTGCATCCCGCGCAGATCGGCGACAGAAACTGCAAGATCGCCGCGGGGGGTCGGGGGCGCGGGGGTCGGGGGCGCGGGGTCAGCCGGGCGGGGCGGGGCGGGCCGCCCGGATCGCGGCCAGCGTGGCGTGCACGTCGAACTGGTGGCCGTCGTCGCTCTCCCAGCCGCCGTCGCTGCGCTGGGTCTCGGTCAGCCGGCGCAGCGCCCGCACCATGATCCAGTCCTGCGGGTCGACGCCGGCGCGGCGCAACGTGGCCGCCAGCCATGCCACGTCCCCGGGGGACATCTTCGGCATCCGCTCGGCTAGCACCACCTGGATCCGGGCGGACTCCTGGAACATCTCCTGCCGGTGCAGCACGGCCGCGCTCAGCCAGCCGGCGGCGAGGTACGACGGCCAGCTACCGTCCGGGCGCAGCCGCGCGGCGAGGGAGTGGGCCGCCGCCTGCACCACCCCGGCGTACGCCCCACCGACCCGATGGTCGAGCGGGCCCGAGGCCCGGGCGTCCAGGCCAGCGACTGTGAGCCAGAAGCCGGCGTTGGCCGACACGAGGAACGCCGCCTCCGGGTCGCCGGGACGGGCCCACTCCGGTGCCGAGTCGGCCAGCGACGCGTCCTCTTCCCAACCGCCGTCGGCCTGCTGCCGGGACGCCAGCCAGTCCAGGGCGCGACGGGCGGCGGGACGGCCGAGCGCGCCCAGGTCGTCCAACTCGACGAGCCGGAAGCAGGTGGCGTCGATCGAGGCGACCCCGCCGCCCCAGGTGGCCGGCCAACCGCCGTCCGGTGACTGGCCGACCTCTGCCGTCTCCAGCAACTCGGCGGGCACGGCGGTGCCGTTGCGGAGCCAGGAGAGGCGGGCGCGTTCCACCGCATCCCCATGCGCCACGACGAACCCGATCGCGGCTTCCAAGTCGACCACGGCGGAGACGCTACCTGCGCAGACGCGATGCCGCCTCGGAGAATCGGCCAGCCCGGAATGGCTGCGTCGCTCCGGCCGGACGGCCGCTCGGCGTCATCTGCGTCGATTCGCCGGGACGGCGGCCTGGATGTTGGCGGGCGGCCGGTTCGGCCGGGGCGGCAGTGTGTGCCGCCCCGGCTCGATCGGTCAGTACGCGGGCAGCGACGGGTCGATCTGCTTGATCCAGGAGAGCACGCCGCCCTGCACGTGTACGGCGTCCTTGAATCCGGCCGCCTTGAGCGCGGCGAGCGCCTCCGCGGAGCGGACGCCGGACTTGCAGTGCAGCACGATCTGCCGGTCCTGCGGCAGCTTCGCGAGGGCCTCACCGGAGATGATGTCGCCCTTGGGGATCAGGGTGGCGCCGGGGATCCGGACGATCTCGTACTCGGCCGGCTCGCGTACGTCGACGAGGAAGATGTCCTTGCCGGCGTCCTGCCACTCCTTGAGTTCCAGGGCGGTGATGGTCGAGTCGAGCGTCGCCTCCTGGGCCTCCTCGGAGACCGCGCCGCAGAAGTCCTCGTAGTCTTCCAGCAGGTCGGTGACCGTCGGGTTGTCGCCGCAGAGCGCGCAGTTCGGGTCCTTGCGGACCTTGATCTTGCGGTATTCCATCTCCAGGGCGTCGTAGACCATCAGGCGGCCGACCAGCGGCTCACCGATGCCGGTGAGCAGCTTGATCGCCTCGTTCACCTGGATCGAACCGATCGACGCGCAGAGCACGCCGAGCACGCCACCCTCGGCGCAGGAGGGGACCATGCCGGGCGGCGGCGGCTCCGGGTAGAGGCAGCGGTAGCAGGGGCCGTGCTCGGCCCAGAACACCGACGCCTGGCCGTCGAAGCGGTAGATCGAGCCCCAGACGTACGGCTTACCCAGCAGCACCGCCGCGTCGTTCACCATGTAGCGGGTGGCGAAGTTGTCGGTGCCGTCGACGATCAGGTCGTACTGGGCGAAGATCTCGCGGACGTTCTCCCGGTCCAGAGCGGTGTTGTGGATCTCCACGTTGACCAGGGGGTTGATCTCGCGGATCGACGCGGCGGCGGACTCGGCCTTGGACCGGCCGATGTCCGAGACGCCGTGGATGATCTGGCGCTGGAGGTTCGACTCGTCGACGGTGTCGAAGTCGATGATGCCGAGCGTGCCGACCCCGGCCGCGGCGAGGTACATCAGCGCGGGTGACCCGAGGCCACCGGCGCCGACACAGAGCACGCGGGCGTTCTTCAGCCGCCTCTGGCCGGTCACCCCGACGTCCGGAATGATCAAGTGACGTGAGTAGCGGCGGATCTCGTCTACGGTCAGCTCGGCGGCGGGCTCGACGAGCGGGGGCAACGACACGGTGGACTCCCCGGGATCGGCGGTGTGAACCGCGCCATTGTTGCTCGCGGGAGCCCTCCTCGGCCATGAGGGATGACACGTGGTCCGGTATGCGGGAGCGGGAATAACCGACGACCCGGTCGATCAGGGGACGATGTCCCCCGCGTAACGACGTCCGTCGAGGTACGGCCAGGCGTTGGCGACGCAACCCTGCAGCCCGTACGTCTGCTGCTGCATCACCGGGGCGGGCTCCCCCGGCCCGGGGCACGCCTCGTGCTCCGCGCCGAACTCGTGGCCCACCTCGTGGTTGATGACGTAGGTCCGGTAGGTGTCCAGCGGAGCGCCGTAGTCGGGGACCGCCTCCATCCAGCGGGCCAGGTTGATGATGACCTGACCGGGCAGGCGACAGGAGGTGTAGCGCTCGGTGGTCAACCCGCCCTCGGCGCACATCCGCTCGGACGTGACAGGGGTGGCCAGGTAGATGGTGAAGTCGGCGGCCCCGGCATCGGCCACCCGTTGCACCCGCAACTCATCGGACGCGATCCAACTTCGCGGGTCGGCCAGCACCTCGTCCACCCTTGCGGCGAACGCGTCGGCGTCCTGGCCGGCGCCTCTTTCGACGACGACCCGGTACCGGTGCAGCGGCCCGTCCGTGCCATGCACTGGTGTCTCGCCGTCGGCCGCAGTGAAGCGTCCCGCTCCGACCGACGGATAGCCGGTTGGCGCCGGGTGCGCGGCCACCCCACCTCCGTGGCCCATTCCGCCCTGCGTGGTGGTCGGAGGCTCGACCGACGGCTCGCCGCCCCGGCTCACCGTGACCCCGATGGCGGCCGCGAGCACGAGCAGGCCGAGGAGCACGCTGCGACGACGACGCCGGTGCATCCGGGCGAACGCGGGACGCACACCCCGCAACGCCGGCCGGGGCTCGGGTGGCCGGGGCGGGCCGTAAGGGGACGACGGCGTCATAGGATCAAGCCTGACAGATTATTCGGGCATTTCTCCGTTTTTATCGCTATTGCCATAAGACGCCTGATGGAGGGGTCAATGGTCGGCGTGTCGGTCCGATCGACTCACAGGGCGGGACCGGTGTATCGACGCCCGTTCAGATACGGCCACGGGTTGACGCGGCAGCCGTTGAGGAAGAGCGTCTGCTGCATCATCACCGGCGCCGGCCGGCCCGCGCCGGGGCAGCGCTCGTGCCGATGCCCGAGCTGGTGACCCACCTCGTGGTTGACCACGTACGTCCGGTAGACAGTCAACGGCACGCCGGCCGAGACGAAGTGCGGCACCGACAACCGCCACCGATCCAGGTTGATGATCACCTGGCCGGGCGCCCGGCAGGACGTGTACGGGCGACCGCCGATCCGGATGTCCACCCCACCCCTCGCGCACATCCGACCCGCGGTGCGGGCGGTGACCAGGTAGACGGTGAAGTCCCGAGGCGCAGCGCCCGGCACCTGCTGTAGCCGCAGCCTGCCGCTGTCGACCCAACTGCCCGGCCCGGCGAGCGCCGCCTCAACCGCCTGGGCGAACTCGGTGACGTCCTCGGCACTGCCAGACTCCACAGCGACCCGGTAACGCCGCAGCTCACCCGCCCGGCCCAGCACCGGGCCGGAGCGGGTGTCGTAGCCGAACCCACCAGTACCGGCGCTCGGGACCACGCCGGGCACCCGCAACACCGGCGGCGGGCTGGACGGAACCGCGGCAGAGGGCGACGGATCGGGCGGCAGCGGCCCGGCCACCAGCGGCGGCGGGCCGATCTCCTCGGCGGCCAACCGGTCAGCGCTGGGACGCCCACCCGGCCCCTCGGCGATCACTGTCACCACCGCGCCGACGGCCACCACCACCGCCACCAGTTGGGCGAACAAGGCGAAACGTCGCCGACGGCGAGCGGGATGGCGGGCTGAGCTGGGCATCCTGGTCAGCCTGCCAGATCAGACCGCCCCGCGGTGTCCTCCGTTTCGGCGAGCAGGCCGACCACCGCGCGGGCAACCAGCCGGGGAACCTCCAACTGCGCCACATGGCCGACGCCCTCGAGCATCATCAATCGGCTGTCCGGAATGAGCCGGGCGGTCTGCGGCCCGACTCGCACGTCGACCAGACGGTCCTGCAGACCGCCCACCACCAGGGTCGGTGCGCGTACCGCCTCGGCGAGGCGCCACAGCGACCCCGGCCCCGGCAGGTACGCCCGCAGGAAGCTGGAGACCAGCCCACGGAACGTCCGGACGTACGCGGCGGCGTAGTGCTCGGCCTCGTACCGCACCCGGATCTCCTCCAGCGCCTCGGCCCGGCGCTGATCGCAGATCCGGCTGAGATCGGCGACGCACGCCTCCAGCACCTGCTGGGCCATCACCTCGGGAGCGAGCTGGGTGAGGTGCCGGGCGACCAGCCGCTCACCTCGGGGAATGGCGAGCACCGGCAGCATCCGCCCCTGCAACGAGCGCCGGAAATCCAGGAACGGCAGCGCCGGGGAGATCAGGGTGAGGGTGCGGACCAGATCCGGCCGGAGCCCGGCGACCTGGACCGCGACCGCCCCACCCAGCGAGTTGCCGAACAGGTGCACCGGCCCTCGACCGGACTGCTCGATCCAGCGGACGACCAGATCCGCGAAGGCCGGAATCGTGTAGCTCGGGCCCGGCTCGCTACGGCCGAAGCCGGGCAGGTCGATGGCCTGACCGTCCAGCCGGTCGGCGAGCAGCCCGGCCAGGTCGGTCCAGTTCTGCGACGACCCGCCCAACCCGTGCACGTAGAGCGCAGGCTCCGCGCCGGCGGCGGTGGCCGGGGTGTCCCGCACGTACGTGACCCGTCCGTCGAGGCGGACTTCCCGGCCCGGCCAGGGCGGCGGAACGCTGTCGTCGGGGAGCAGGTGGTCCGGCCAGAGGGAGGCGCGTCTCATTGCTCCAGTCTGCCTCGGACCACTCAGGACAGCAGCGCCTCCAGCCGACGGTTGACCGCCGCCAGCGTCGCCCGGACCACCGCCTGACGCGGATCACCAGCGACCAGGGCCGACCCGGCGAGTTGCTCGACCCAGCCCTCACAGACCAGCAGCGCCACCACTGTGGCCACCTCGCAATTGCCGAACGGCACCACGGCAGCGTGTTCGACGAAACAGCGCCCGCGCTCGGCGTTCTCGGTACCGCGCAGCAACTCGTCCACCGCTGCTGCCGCCGCCACCGCGCAGAGCCGCAACACGTAGCCGTCCACCGCCGGCCCGGTGGCGTACCCGGAGGCGCTGTCGCCCCCGGCCAGCAGCCGGACCTCCACGTTCGCGTCCAGGCCGAAGGTGCTGACCTGCACGTGGTCGATCACCACTCGGGGCCCCGGCGTACCGCCGGTCTCCAGCGGCCGGGACGGCGCCGACTCCGTCGTGGTCACCTGACCACCGGAGTACGACGTGCCCAAGGTCGCCGGGCTACCGGTCGCGGCGCCGGTCGGCGCGGACGAGACGGACCCGGGTTCCTCCACGGTGGCGCGCCCCCGGTGCGGGGCGTTCGACCGACGGCGGCGCGTCGGGTCGGTGCCGGTCCGCTGCTCCGGGCCGGCCGGCGGGGACTCGACCCGAGCGCCGGACGGGCGGGCGACAGTCGGCGACTCGGCCGACCGAACCTCGCCGGGGTCGCGCGAAGCCGCGTTTCGCGTCTCCGGGGCACGCCGCTCGGCGGGCTCGGCCGCGCGACGGCGAACCGGTGGTGGTGGCGTGCTGGGCAGGCCGGGCACGTTCTGCGGGGCCGCGGCCAACCCCATCCGCTCCTGGAGCAGCCGGGCCACCTGCCGGCTCACCTCGGCCGGGTCGGCACCGTCGGCCAGGTCCAGTCGCAGACTGTGCGCCCCCGCCGGCGTACGGCGCAGGGCCGCGTCACGGACACCGGCCACCTCCCGGACGGCGTCCAGGATGGCATTGACATCGAACCCCTCCGGGCGCTCGCGCAGTGGGGCTGGCTCGTCGTCCCGGCGCAGGTGAGTGGCGATGCGGGCGAGTTCCGGGGTTTCGGCGGGTGGCTCCACGGCTGGCGGCTCCGGCACGACGGGCACGTCCGGTTCCGCGGGGACGCGCTGCGGCAGCACCACCGCGCTCGCAGCCGACTGCCGGCCATCGTCCGCCGGTGACGTCGGGTCGGGAGCGGATCGGCGCGCCGCGTAGGCGGAGGCGGAGGCCGGTGCGGGCTGATCGCGGCGGCCGGAACCCGTTGTGGCGGTGGGCGGGACCGCTGCGGTGGAGGACGGGGTGGCGTCAGTCGATGGCGAGCCGTTGACAGGCGCGGCCGGCGGGGGCGGCTCGACGGGTGACGGACCGGGCTCGGGTGTCGCCGGCCGGAGCCGGAACGGCGCGGTCGGTCGGACGTCGGGCCGGAACCGGCCGGGCGTCTCGCCTCCGTCGCCCCCACCGGCGCTGGCCGACCGGCTGGCCGGCCACGACGGGCGCTCGACAGGGGTGGCCGGGAGCCTGCCCTCGGACCAGTCCGGCCGCTCGGCCCGCGAACTGCTCGCCGTCGGCGAACCGCCGGTCCAGGACGAGCGCTCCGCGACCAGCGACGGGCCTGCCGGAGCCGGTGGCGCGTCGGTGAGCGTGGGAGGTGGCCCGGCCGGAGCCGGAGGCGGTCCGGCGGGTGCCGGAGGTATCGCCTCGGCCGGTACGGGCGGGTCGGCCGACGCCGGGCTGGAGGCCCAGGACGGTCGCGTCGGCGGGGAACTGGCCGGTGCCGGATCGGCACCGCCGGCCCAGGACGGCCGCGTCGACGCCGCGCCGGTCGCGGGCGGTTCGGCCCCGCCAGCCCAGGACGGTCGTACCGGCGGCACGCTGGTCGCCGTCTCGGACCCGCCGGCCCAGGACGGCCGCACCGGCGGCACGCTGGTCGGCGTCGGATCGGACCCCCCAGCCCAGGAGGGCCGCGCGGGCGACGCGCTGGTGGGGTCGGGATCGGCCCCTCCAGCCCAGGACGGAAGGTCGGCTCGCGGTCCGTCGATCGCCCCGGACCCCGCCCAGGACGGACGGTCGGCCGGCGGACCACTGGTCGGCGTCGCGCCACCCGCCCACGACGGACGGTCAGCCGGTGGTGCGCCGGTCGGTTTGGTGGGGCGTTCCGGGGTGGACTCGGATTCGACCCGGGCGGGTTCGTACGCCCGGGGCGGATCGGCGCGCACCGGCTCGTACGGACGGGGCACCTCGGCGCGCACCGGCTCGTACGGCTGGTGGGGCTCGCCGACCCAGTCCGGCGCCGGCTCGTCCCGTGCTGCCGGGCCAGCCGGCTCGTCGTCCTGACGGGACCAGGGCGGGGCCCACCCGCCACCCCAGCTCGGACGGTTCCAGCTCGGACCCGACCAGTCGGGCTCGATGGCCGACGACTCCCCGGCCCGGTGCGTTTCGCCGGGACGGTGCGCGTCCCCGGCGCGATGCGCCTCTCCGGCGCGATGCGCCTCTGCCGGCCGGGAACCCTCCGCAGCGCGACCAGGCTCGCCCTCGTCGGCGGACGCGGTCGGGCCCGGGGTGCGTCCCGGGATCGCCGCAGGCTCGGATGCGAGCGGGTCCCGCCAGTCGCGTGGCGCGGTCGGACTCTCGTCGGCGGCCAGCCGCTCGCCGGTCGGCGCGTGGAAGCCGGGCGGCACCTCGAAACCCGACGCCGCGGTGCCGACGGGCGGCACCTGGACGGCCGGCGGGGCCGAGGTGGGCAATCCGGGCTCGGCCCAGCGGGCACGGTGCGCGGCAGTCGGATCGACGGTGGAGTGTGGGGCGGGGCCCGGGTCGGGCTCGACGGCACCCTGCTCCGTCGGCGGTGCGGGACGTTGGGCGGGCACCACGAGCCGGTCGCTGGCCGCCCCGGGGCGACCCTCGGCGGGCAGCCCGGGTGGGGCGCTCACCGGCGTGGGGCGTCCCGCGGGCGGTTCGAGGCCGGGGTGGTGGACGCCGTTGGCGTCGTCCGAGTGGTGCGTGCCGTTGACGTGGTGGCCGTTGGCGCGGGCCGGCGACTCGGGGTCGCCCGACCGCCCGACCAGCGGCGATGGCAGGTCGCCGTGCCGTGTCGAGGAGGTCCGCCAGCCCGACGCGGGGTCGGGCTGCCAGCGCGGCGCCTCATCCCGGGCGTCCTCGCGGTCGGCGGCTCGGGGCCACCCACCCGCCGGAGGCGCCCACCCACTGACGGAACGGCTCGGGTCGTCGTGCTGACCCGCTCCGTCGCCGTGCTCTCCCGGGGTGGCGGCTCCGGGTTGCCCTGTTTCACTCACCGCGCGCTCCTTGGTCGCCCCCGCTGAGGCTACCGTGTGCCGAGAGTGGCGATAAGTTACAGCGGCGGGCCATTTCCACGACCGAGGTCACGGGCCTCGCCCGGTCTGGGGGGAAAATGCCGGCTCGTACGGAGAACTCGGAGGATCCCATGACCGCTGCGGGGAACGGTGCACAGACCGCTGGCCGGCCCACCCGCCTGCCCCGCTCCGCGCGTCGTAAGCAGCTTCTCGCTGCGGCGCAGGAGGTGTTCGTCGCGCAGGGCTACCACGCCGCCGCGATGGACGACATCGCCGAGCGGGCCGGGGTCTCGAAGCCGGTGCTCTACCAACACTTTCCCGGAAAGATGGATCTCTACCTGGCGCTGCTCGACACGCACTGTGACGCCATCGTCGCTCAGGTGCAGGACGCGATGCGCGGTACCAGCGACAACAAGGAGCGGGTCAGCGCTTCGGTACGGGCGTACTTCGACTTCGTCGACCACGAGAGCGAGGCGTTCCGGCTCGTCTTCGAGTCGGATCTGCGCAACGACCCGGCCGTGCGGCAGCGGGTGGAGCGGGTCGAGCAGGGCTGCATCGCGGCGATCACCGACACCATCATCTCCGACACCGGTGTGAGCCGGGCGCACGCCGAGCTGCTCGCCTCCGGGCTGGTCGGCGCGGCGGAGACGGCAGCGCAGTTCTGGCTGGCCGGCGGTCGGCAGGTGCCGAAGGCCGAGGCCGAGGCGCTGGTGGCCGCGCTGTCGTGGCGGGGCATCGCGAGCTTCCCGCTGCAAGGTGAGTCAGCCTGACCGGCGGCCCCGTGATCGGATAGCCTTCGCAGGGCGGTTCTCTCGCCCCAGTTGAGGAGGCACAGTGGAGGTCAAGATCGGCGTGCAGTACGCGCCACGCGAGCTGGTAGTGGACAGCGCGCAGTCGCCGGCCGAGATCGAGCAGATCGTGACCGACGCCTTCGCCGGCAACGGCGGCACGCTCTCCCTGACCGACGAGAAGGGCCGGCGCGTCATCGTTCCGGTCGAGAAGGTCGCCTACGTCGAGATCGCCGAGGCGTCGTCGCGGGCGGTCGGGTTCACCGTCCGCTGACCGGTCCGGCCATCGCGGCAGGTCGGCACTCGGCCCACCTGCCGCAGGCCGGCGCCGGCCGGGTGGTCAGTTGTTCAGCCCGGCGGCGGCCATTCGCGCCGTGTGCGCGGTGGTGAGCCTGCCGAACAGCCCCGGCACGTCGACCCGGCCGTCTCGTGCGATCAGCGCGGTGAGGGTGGCCCGCTCGACGGCGACGCGGCTGGCCTGGGACAACGCCTCGCCGACCAGCCGCCGGGCCCACATCGAGAGCCGACCGGCCACCCGGGGGTCGTCGGCGACGGCCACCCGGATCTCCGCTGCGGCGAAGTCCGCGTACCGGGAGTCGTGCAGGACGTCCAGCACCAGCGCCCGGTCCGGCTCCTCCAGCGCGTCGGCGACCTCGCGAACGAAGTCGTCGGTGATCGCGTCGCCCACGTACGCCTTGGTGACCACCTCCGCCCAGTCCCGTGGCTCGGTCGAGTCGTGGTACGCCTGCAACGGCTCGACGTAGGGCGCCATCACCTCCTCGGGCGGTACGCCCAACGCGGTGAGCCGGTCGGCGAGGCGCCGATAGTTGGCGATCTCGGCTGCGGCCATCTCGTTCAGCGCGGCCCGGCGGCGCAGGTCAGGAGCGAGCCGGGCATCGCCCGCCATCCGCTCGAAGGCGAGCAGCTCACCGAAGGCGACCAGACCCAGCAGGTCGGCGTACGCGGAACCGGAGGCGGACACGAGCGGCAGGCTATCGCGTACCGGCCCTCGCGCGCGCCCCACGCACCTCGCACTGCAGCCCCACGTCACGGTCGAGGCCGACGGGACATTTTATGTGGCGTAGGTCACATTTGCTTGCCCCGCGTGGCGAGTGGCCGACGGGGAATCGGGACGGGGGCATGCCTGTTCAGGTAACATGGAGCAGTTGCCGTGGGCGCCGATCTGATCGAAGCTCAGCCCGCGGCGCGCGTGCGGCCCGGTCCGGCTCGGCAATCTGCCGCCGACCGTGTGGCCCGCGTCATACCGAACGCGCCCTGAGGACATGACGGGCGCACCCACGAGAGGGCACCCCCACATCCACATGAGCGACCTGACTCAAGATTTGCTGGACGGCCAGGAACTGGCCCCCACCGCCCCGGTTCGACCGGAGGCCCCCACGTTCGCCGCACTCGGCGCGCGCGCCGAGACGGTCGAGGCCCTGGCCTCGGCCGGCATCACCCGCGCCTTCGCCATCCAGGAGTACGCGATCCCGATCGCGCTGCGCGGCGTCGACCTGATCGGTCAGGCGCCCACCGGCACCGGCAAGACCCTCGGCTTCGGCGTACCGCTGCTCGACCGGGTCTTCGCCCCGGGCGAGGGCAGCGACGGTGTCCCCCAGGCGCTGGTCGTCGTCCCCACCCGTGAGCTGGGCATCCAGGTCGCCAAGGATCTGGCCGCCGCCGGCCGGACGCGTGGCGTCCGGGTGCTGCCGATCTACGGTGGCGTGGCCTACGAGCCGCAGATCGACGCGCTGCGCAAGGGCGTCGAGATCCTGGTCGGCACGCCCGGCCGTCTGATGGACCTGCAGAAGCAGAAGCACCTCCGGCTCGACCGGGTGCACGCACTCGTCCTCGACGAGGCCGACCGGATGCTCGACCTGGGCTTCCTCGACGACGTCGAGAAGATCCTGGCGATGCTTCCGGAAGACCGACAGACGATGCTCTTCTCGGCCACCATGCCGGACCCGATCGTCACCCTGTCGCGGCGCTTCCTGCGCCAGCCGATGACGATCCACGCCGGGCACACCGCTGAGACGGGCCCGTCGCCGCAGACCCAGCAGTTGGTCTACCGCACCCACTCGATGAACAAGGTCGAGGTGGTGGCGCGCATCCTCCAGGCGGAGGGGCGTGGGCTGACCATGATCTTCACGCGTACCAAGCGGGCCGCCGACCGGGTCGCCGAGGATCTCGACTTCCGCGGGTTCGCGGTCGCCGCGGTGCATGGTGACCTCGGCCAGGGCGCTCGCGAGCGGGCTCTGCGGGCCTTCCGGGCCGGCAAGATCGACATCCTGGTCGCCACCGACGTGGCAGCCCGTGGGCTGGACGTCACCGGCGTCACCCACGTCATCAACTACGACTGCCCGGAAGACCAGGACACCTACACCCACCGGATCGGTCGTACCGGCCGGGCCGGCGCGACTGGTGTCGCGGTGACCTTCGTCGACTGGGACGACATGCCGCGCTGGCGGATCATCGACAAGACCCTCGGTCTGGAGATGCCGGAGCCGCCGGAGACGTACCACACGTCCCCGCACCTCTACACCGACCTGCACATCTCCACCGAGGTCAGCGGCACGCTGCCCACTGCCGAGCGCACCCGGGCCGGGCTGTCCGCCGAGATCGAAGAGGATCTGGGTGGGACGACCCGCTCCCGTCGGGGCGACAGCGGCGGTCGGGGCCCCCGACGCGGCGAGAGCCGTGGTGAGGGTCGCGGCGAGCGCCGTGGTCGGGGCGATGGCCGCCGCGACCGTTCCGACGCCGGCACACCGGCCGTCGCCGAGGCACCTGCGGCCGACGCCGCCGACGAAGGCACCCGTACCCCCCGCCGCCGGCGTCGTCGCCGGGCCGGCGAGGTGGTCGCGGCCGAGGCGACCGCGGTGATCTCCGCCGACGCCGGCCCCTCCGAGCCGGCCGCCGCGTCCGACGGCGAGGCGTCCAAGCCGCGCCGCCGACGCCGACGCCGTGGTGGCGGTTCCGGTGCGGATGCGCCGGCCGAGGCGACAGCGGACTGATCACCAGCCACACCTGACATCCCCCGCACCGCCTCGCGCGGTACGGGGGATGTTCCCTTCTCCCACCCCACCTGCCGAAAATGGAACGATGCCGCAACCACTGGACGCCGCCCTGACCGAGGTTCGGGCGCTGCTGCTCGACCCCGCGTTGACTCGGGCGGTCGCCGCCGGACGTCGACGCGGTCGCCGCCCCACAGTTGAGCGGGCCGAGCTGCGGCCGGTGCGGCTCAAGGCCGGGCCCCGAATGCAGATCACCACGTCCGACGGTGCTCGCCCCTACACCCGCAACCTCGCCTCCGGTCCGGAGGCCGCCGCGGCCATCGACGAACTGCTCGCCGAGCCGTTCGGCAACTGGCACGTCGAGACGGCCGACGCGACCCTCCAACTGCGGGTGACCAAGTCCGGCGAGGCGCAGGTGCACCGCGCCGCGACGTCCCGCCCGGCGGCGACGCCCACCGGGAACGACCGGACGAAGGAATACCTGCTCGACCCCGGTGACCCGATCTTCGCGGAGATCGGCGGTTCGGCGGCCAAGCGCCGCCAGGTGGACGCGTTCCTTCGGGCCCTGGCCGCGACCCTGCCCGACGACCTGACCGGTCCGCTACGGGTGGTCGACCTGGGCTGCGGCAACGCCTACCTGACGTTCGCCGCGTACCGCTACCTGACGAGTCGGGGGCTCGACGTCCAGCTGGTCGGTGTGGACGTCCGGGAGGACCAGCGGCGGCGCAACACCGAGCTGGCGCAGCGGCTGGGCTGGGCCGACCAGGTCAGCTTCGTGTCCGGGACGATCGCCGAGGCCGTCGTCGACCCCGCCCCCGACCTGGTGCTGGCGCTGCACGCCTGCGACACCGCCACCGACGAGGCACTGGCCCGCGCGGTGCGCTGGGAGGCCCGCTGGGTGCTGGCTGCGCCGTGCTGCCACCACGATCTGGCGAAGCAGCTCCGCGCCCACCCCGCTCCGGCCCCGTACGAGCTGCTGACCCGACAGGGCATCCTGCGCGAGCGCTTCGCCGACGTGCTCACCGACTCGCTGCGCGCCGGGCTGCTGCGGGTGCACGGGTACCGGACCGAGGTGGTGGAGTTCGTGGACTCGCAGCACACCCCGCGCAACCTGCTGATCCGCGCCCGTCGTACCGGCGCCGAGGCAACCGAGCCGCAGCGCGCGGAGTACCGCGAGCTGGTGGACCAGTGGCAGGTCACTCCCCGGCTGGAGACGCTGCTGGCCGCCGGAGAGACACCCGCTCAGCCCCTGGGCGGCTAGCGTCGGCGGTCCCGGCCACCGTTGCGCTCGCTGGCACCACGGTCGAGGACCGACACCCGGTCGGCGGCGGGCCGCTGGGCGGCCCACTCACCGTCGCCCGCGGCGGTCGGGAATGGCACCACCTTGCCCTCGGTCTCGGCGTTGCCGGCCGCCGCGAAGGCGTTCCAGGAGATGTCGACCAGCAGCTTCTTCACCTCGGCGTGCCGGATGGCGGCGTTGTGTTGCAACGCCATCCGGGCGCCGAGCAGCACCGCGACGAGCGTGGTGGTGATGGCGCCGGTGGCGGCCAGCACCTGGAGGCCGGTCGCGGAGTCCGTGCGGAGCACCAGGACCAGCAACCAGATCCAGAACGCGGCGGCGAAGACGCCGGCCTTGGCAACGAAGAAGAGGCTCACCGCACCGGGCTGGTACGGCTGGGGGCGGCTCGATTCGGCCATGGTGCTCCTCGGCGGTGGTCCGGTCGGCGGCGGCAGACGACAGACGCGATGTCGGGACGGGCACCGAGCTTAATAGAAGAACGATGAAGATCGCTCGATGCAATTTTCGTTCTGCACACACGCTTCCAGAGAAAAGTCTCGTCCACGGGACAGTTTGTGCGGTCAGTCAATTGTTTCCGCCTCCTGGCGTACTACCCTCGGAAGGCGCATCGTCCCGGTGCTCCGGCAGGAGGGGAAGACACACAGGGATGGGATCAGCCGACGTATCACCGCAGATGGCCTTCGCCCGCTTCGTCCGGCGCGCCATCGATGACGCTCGCGACGAACGTGGCTGGACCGTGACTGATCTTGCCTCGCACACGGGCGTGGGCCGCTCCACCGTGTTCCGCTGGCTGGCCGGCGACTGGCAGGACTATCCCGAGTTGGCCAAGGTGCGCGGCTTCTGTTCCGCGCTGGATCTGCCGGTCGCCGCCGCGTTCCGCGCGCTCGGGCTACCCGACGCCGGTCCCGCGCCGCGCCGCCGCCACGACGAGGGCCCGGTCGAAGCCGACGTCCGGGCCATCCTGGACCGGCTGGCCGACCCGACGGTCCCCGCCGAGGAGAAGCACCACATCCGCGACCTGCTCCGCTACCTGGCCCGCCGCCCCATCCGCCGAGCCAGCTAACCACCCCACCCACCCCGCGCTGTTGATCATGAAGTCATTGTCCCGACACGCCGTGGCGAGTGGCAATAACTTCATGACCAACGAGAGGGGCGGGGCGGAGCGGAGCGGGCCTAGGGGACGGTGAGGGTGAATTCGGCGGTTCGGACTTCGGCTTTCACCTGGAAGTCGAGGTAGAGGCGGTAGCGGCCCGGGCCGGGGGTGGTCAACCAGAACTTGATCTGACCGTCCACCAACTCGGTCTCCGGGTGCACGTGCAGGTAGCCGAGGTCGCCCTCACGCAACGCCACGAGGTGCCCGTACGCCCCGAGGTACCGCTCCAGCCGGGCGGCGCCGCCAGCGCCATCCACCCGGAAGGTCAGCGGCACTGTCGCCCCGGCCTGCGGAGTGCCCTGGTAGCCGACAGTGAAGCCGTCCGCTGTCGTCGAGGTGGCCGGCTCCGGCAGCGGACGGGGTCGGTAGTCGCCGGGCGCCACCAGGTCCGTACCGAGGGTCACAGCGGTCTGTGCTCCGTTGTCGGCGACGACTGTGAAGTCGGCGTACGCGCGCCAGAGGCCCGGCTGCGCGAGGGTCAACGGCACCGACCAGGTGCCGTCCGCCGCCATGGTCGGGTGCAGATGCTGGTAACCGGTCAGGTCCCGCCGGACGACGATGAGGTGCATCGGCTTGTCGTGCACGATGGCGAACCGGGTCACCGGCCGGCGCTGCGCGTCGCGCACCTGGAAGCGGAGCTGACCGGGGCGACCCGCCGCGAACTCGGTGGCCAGCGGCGCCAGTGTGAACCCGGCCGAGCTGACCGCGAGACCGCCCGGCTCGGTGGCCGCGCCCTGATCGGTGGTCGTGGCGGAGCCGTGGTTGTGCGGCGCGACACCCGGCGGGTCGGTGTGCTCGGCGGCCAACGACGGGCTGCCGGTGGCGGCACCGTTGGCGTTCAGCCGGCCGAGGCCGAAGCCGAGCAGCACCGCCAGCACCAGCCCGCCGACGACAAGCGCCAGCCGGAGAGTGCTCCGGTCCGGCTCGGCTGGGCCCTGGTCAGCCACGACCGACGCCCCGCGCCTGGCCGGCCTCACCGCCAGCGCTCCTGCCCGCATCGGTGCGCGCACGGGTGACGAGCTGCTGGTCGGTCATGCCGCCCACGGTACCGCCGTGCCCTGCCGGGTCAGGCCGACGCCCGGACAGCGTGGCGACTGTCGCACTCGACACCGCCCGGGAACTTTCCCACCCGACCGGTGCGGACCGCGCCGCAGCACCGGACAACGCCCCGACCAGGCACGACCGGCGGCGCAGACCCGATCATCGCCGAGGACTCGCCTCACCACCGACGCGAGCGCAGCCTGTCAGCCGGCCACGGCGAGGGCGAGCGGGAGCACGTCGGTCGCACCGGCTCGGCGTAGGGCCCTGGCCACCAGCGTCATCGTCCAGCCCGAGTCGATCAGGTCGTCGACGAGCAGCACCGGGCCGTCCAGCTCGGCCAGGGCCTCGGCCAGGTCGGTCGGCACGGTGAAGGTGTCGTGCAGTGCGCGTACCCGTTGGGCGCTGTTGCCGCGCGGCCCAGCCGGGCCGTCGGGGCCGGCCGCGGTGACCACGCCGAGCAGCGGCAGCCGGCCCACCGTGGCGATCCGATCGGCCAGCGAGCCGAGCAGCCGGGGCCGCCGTCGGGAACCGACAGCGACCACCGCCACCGGCCGGCGGGGCCACGGGTTGTCGCCGTGCGCCCACGCCTTCAGCACCTCCACGACGGCGCCGGCGACGTCGTCGGGCACCGGTGCGTCCGGCGCTTCCGGGCCGACGAGAGCGCGCAGCCGGCCACCCCAGCCCAGGTCGGAGAGGCGCCCGACGGCCCGGCCCGGCAGCGCCTGCTCCGCGGGGGCGATCCGGCCCTTGAGGGGTACGCCCACCGCGTCGAGCCCGGTAGGCCAGAGCTTCTTCGGCGCGATCTCCACGCCGGGTCGCCCCAGGAAGGTCTGCGCGGCGGCGAGCGCGGCAGTCGACACGTCAGCGGCGAAGAGTGGGTCGGCGCACCTGTCGCATCGGCCGCAGTCGGCCGCCCCGGTGTCGTCCAGGCGTTCCCGTAGATACCGCATCCGGCAGTCGGACGTGGTCGCGTACTCCCGCATGGCCTGTTGCTCGACGGTGCGCGCCTCGGCGACGCGGCGCAACCGGGCCTCGTCGTAGACCCACGACTCGCCGGTGGCGAGCCAACCACCGCGCACCCGGCGGACCGCGCCGTCCACGTCGAGCACCTTGAGCATCAGCTCCAACCGGGCCCGGCGCAGGTCGACGAGGGGTTCGAGCGCCTGGGTGGAGAGCGGGCGGTCGGTGTGCAGGGCGGCCAGCACGGCCCGGACCTGCTGCTCCGGTGGGAACGCCAGCGAGGCGAAGTAACGCCAGATCGCGGCGTCCTCGACGCCGGGCAGCAGCAGCACCTCGGCGTGCTCGACGGCGCGGCCCGCGCGGCCGACCTGCTGGTAGTACGCGATCGGCGAGGGTGGCGCGCCGAGGTGGACGACGAAGCCCAGGTCGGGCTTGTCGAAGCCCATGCCGAGGGCGCTGGTGGCGACCAACGCCTTGATCTTGTTGTCGAGCAGGTCCTGTTCGGCGGCGCGCCGGTCGGCGTCGTCGGACTGCCCGCTGTACGAGGCGACCGGGTAGCCCCGGGAGCGCAGGAACTCGGCAGTCTCCCCCGCTGCCGCCACTGTCAGCGTGTAGACGATGCCCGAGCCGGGCAGCTGGTCCAGGTGGTCGGCGAGCCAGGCCAACCGGTGCGCCGGGCTGGGCAGGTCGAGCACCCCGAGGCGCAGCGACTCGCGGTCCAGGGTGCCGCGCAGGATGAGGGCGTCGCCCAGCTGCTCGGCGACGTCCTGGGTGACCCGGGCGTTGGCGGTGGCGGTGGTCGCCAGCACGGGGGTGCGCTCGGGCAGCTCGGCGAGGAAGGTCCGCAGCCGCCGGTAGTCCGGCCGGAAGTCGTGCCCCCAGTCGGAGACGCAGTGCGCCTCGTCGACAACCAGCAGGCCGGTGGTCGCCGCCAACTTCGGCAGGACGCCGTCGCGGAAGTCCGGGTTGTTGAGGCGTTCCGGGCTGATCAGCAGCACGTCGACCGCGCCGCTCTGGATCTCGGCGGTGATCTCGTCCCACTCGTCGAGGTTCGCCGAGTTGATCGTGCGGGCCCGGATGCCGGCCCGAGCGGCGGCCTCGACCTGGTTGCGCATCAACGCCAGCAGCGGCGAGACGATGACTGTCGGGCCGGCCTGGTGGCCCTGCTCGCGGTCCCGGAGCAGGGCGGTGGCCACGAAGTAGACCGCCGACTTGCCCCAACCGGTGCGCTGGACGCAGAGCACCCGCCGCCGGTCGACGACCAGCGCCTCGATGGCGCGCCACTGATCCTCGCGCAGCCGGGCGTGGTCACCGGCCAGCCGGCGCAGCACCGCCTCGGCCCGCTCGCGTACCGCTGCCCGCTCTGCTGTCTCCACCCGGCATTTCTACCAGCGCTGGGCGCCTACGCCCCGGTGCGCGCGAGAGGTTCCGGTCACGATCCGACCGGTGGCGGCTGCTCCGCAACGGGCACCGGCATCGGGGGCAGGAAGACCAACAGCTCGCGGAGAGGTTCGGTGGTGGTCGGAGGCAGCAGACAGCGGCCCGCGAACTCCTCCATCGAGGCGTACGGCCCGCGCATCCACCGGTCCACCACGATCTGCCGGCACTGGTGCTCGGTCAGGCCGGGCAGCATGGCGAGCACCTGCTCCGGGACGGCGTTGACATCGATCAGGCCGCCGTCGTCGAAGCTCCGGGCCAGGTCGGGTCGGCCGAGGCTCAGCTCACCGCGCGCCGCCGGGTAGTGGTGAAGCAGGTAGCGGGCGTGCTCCCGACGGACGCGCCGCTCGACGTCGACCCGGTCGTCCGCGTTCATCCGCTGACTGCCGGTGATCGCCGCCCAGAGGCCTCGACTGAGCAGGATCACGTGCACCGCCCCGACAACCCAGGTGATCAGCGCCAAGCCGAAGAAGGAGAACGCGGTGACGTCGGCAACCTCGGCCTCCGGGTCCTCGATGTTGAGCAGGTTCACCTCGACGGTGATCAGGACCAGGTAGCCGACGCCGGCGATGCCGAGGCGCCAGCTACGCCGCCAGGCCGCGTACGCGAGGATCACGACCCAGGTGAGGCAGCCGCCGGAGAGCAGGACGAGTGCCGTACCGACGATCGTGGCAACCCTGCTCGCCCAGCGCGGCGGCGACATCCTGGCGCGCTTTGCGCCATCCAGGGGTGGCGGCGCGGTCACCAGGGTCGACAGGTTCGGCGGGGGGCCGTACACCGGGAACGGCTCCGGGACGTGAGTCGACAACGGCGGCGAGCTGACGGGTGGTGGGCCGGCCTGCGGTGGCACGGCCGCAGCTTCCGCTGTCAGCCGCGGTGGTAGTGCCCTGCTCGACGGATCATCCGGTCGCGTCGGCACTGTCGTCGGCAACCCGG